>NZ_NFLD01000046.1:0-12717 GCF_002160725.1 Massilimicrobiota sp. An142
TACCGACATGCTTTGGTCCCCGTTGGGTTATCCCCGCGAGGTAAGTCGGTTGCTTTACATCGCATTGCAGGAGCGATGATTTCAAAAGAAATATATATTAAGCGCAAGAACGTGCGCACAAAAAGGAGGAATAAATATGATTTATACAATAACATTTAACCCATCAATTGATTATATTGTTGAAGTAGATGATTTTCAACTAGGGAAAGTCAATAGAACAGCAAATGAATATATTTTAACTGGTGGAAAGGGAATTAATGTTTCAATCGTTTTAAATAATTTAGGAATTGAAAGTCAGGCATTAGGTTTTATTGCAGGATTTACAGGTTCCTATATTCAAAGTCATTTAGAAGAAAATGGTATACATACAGATTTTATTGATGTTCAAAATGGTTATTCACGTATTAATTTTAAAATGAAAAGTCATGAAGAATCAGAGGTTAATGGAAATGGACCAATGATTAATGAAACTGATTTAACAAAGCTTATTGAAAAAATAAAAAAATTAAACAAAGGGGATATACTTGTTTTATCAGGAAGCATACCAAAATGTATATCTGATGATATTTATGCTCATATCATGAAAGAGATTAATCATTTAGGAATAAAAGTTGTTGTTGATGCAACAGGAAATTTATTAATGAATGTATTAGAATATAAACCATTTTTAATTAAACCTAATAATCATGAATTAGAAGAAATGTTTCACGTGAAACTTTCTAATCAAAAGGATATTGTTAAATATGCTAAAAAGCTTCAAGAAATGGGTGCAAAAAATGTATTGATTTCAATGGCAGGAGATGGAGCACTCTTTGTATGCGAAAATGGAAAAGTCTATTTTTGTGATGCACCTAAAGGTCAAGTTGTCAATTCAGTAGGTGCTGGAGATTCAATGGTTGCAGGATTCATTGCAGGATATGTCAAAACTCAAGATTATCTACAAGCTTTTAAAATGGGAGTAGCAACAGGAAGTGCAAGTGCATTTTCAAAAAACTTAGCGACTGCTGATGAAGTTGAACTTTTATTAAAAACAATTAATGAGGTTGAATATGAATATTAAAGATTTATTAAAAGAAGATAGTATTATTCTTAATTCAAATGCTAAAGATAAAAATGAAGCGATTCATGAAATGGTAGAAAAACACTTTCAATGTGGACATATCAAAGATAAGTTTATTTTTGAAAAAGCTATCTTAGAGAGGGAAAAGATATCATCAACAGGAGTAGGTAATTTGATAGCAATACCTCATGCTCAAAGTGAAACAGTTTGTTATCCTTCTTTAGTAGCAATGGTTAACAAAAATGGTATAGATTATGATGCATTAGATCAAAAGCCAGTCTCTCTCTTTTTTATGATTGCAGTACCTAAAGATGGTGGATCACAGCATTTACAGATATTAGCTCAACTATGTCAAATGTTAATGGAAGAAGATATGGTTAAGCAATTGATTAATAGTCAAGATGAACAAGAGTTTATTCATTTATTATTTCAAAATATGGATATAATGAAAGATCACAATGTTGTTCAAAATAATATTGATCTAGTAGCTGTAACTGCATGTCCTACAGGAATAGCACATACTTATATGGCAGAAAAAGCATTAATAGAGAAAGCAAAAGAAATGAATATATCCATAAAGGTTGAAACAAATGGAGCAAGTGGTATTCAACATAAATTAACAAAAGAAGATATAGAAAAGGCAAAATGTGTTATTGTAGCGGCAGATAAGAAAGTGGAGATGGAAAGATTTCAAAATAAATATGTTATTCAAGTTCCTGTGACAAAAGCGATTGATCATACTGAAGAATTATTAAAAAACGCATTACAGCAAAAAGCTGAAATTTATCATGGCAAAGAATTATATAAAGAAAGTAATGAGAAGGGGACTAGAAAAATATATCAACATCTCATGAATGGTATATCACAGATTATACCTATCTTAATGATTTCAGGTATATTAATGAGTCTTATTCCATACTTACAGAATATGGATGTTGATCAGGAATATTTAACTATCATGTATTATATTGCATCGCTTGCTATTAATATTGCAATTCCAATAACCAGTGCTTTTATTGGTGATAGTATAGCAGGAAAACAGGGATTTGTTGTTTCTTTGATTTCATCCATCTTTTTGATTAATGTGCAGGGTAATATTATAGAAGGGATTTTAGTAGGATTCATAGGTGGATATCTAGCATTAGGCTTATCACATTTGTTTTCATATTTACCAAAGGATTTACAAAGTTTAACTCCAAATTTATTTGTACCTATTATAGGAACAACAATATTAAGTTTTCTCATTTATATGTTAGCCCCATATTTTATTGATTATGTCAGTTTATTGAATCAAAATCTAGATAGTATTGTAATTGTTATTATTGGTGCAATCTTAGGTATGATGATGTCCATTGATTTAGGTGGTCCAATTAATAAGATTGCTTATACAATAGGTATTATCGGTATCTTTACAGGTAGATATGATATGATGTCAGCAGTTATGTTAGCTGGTATGATGCCACCATTGATCATATGGTTAACAATGTTAACAACAAAAGTTTTTGATCAAGAAGATAAACAAAAGAAATGGTCTTGTTTATTAAATGGATTGTGTTTTGTCAGTGAAGTAGCTATTCCATATATGAAAAAATATAAAAGCACTGTTAAATATCCATGTATTATAGCATCAAGCATAGCTGGCGCATTATCAATGTATTTTCAATGTGGTCAAGCTTTCCCACATGGTGGTATATGGACAATATTCCTCATTAGCAATCCAATTTATTTTATTTCTAGTTTAATGATTTCACTGATCATAGGAACACTATTAATCGTTATAATGAATAAGTTAAAACTAAAAGCATAAATTGCTACAATCAATTTATTAAAATAAAAAAGAAGCTGTGACAAAATATCTTTTTAAAAATTGATATGTTCAGCTTCTTTTCTTTAATTTGAATTTTGATAAAAAAATAATAGTATCTTCAAAATTGATTCTCTTTGTTTTTTATAAATGACTTCTATTTATTTATGTTCTTTAATATAATAAAACCAAAAGTAATGATTAAGATAATGATGGTAATCTGCATAGCTAAGATTTGTTTAAGAATATAGTCAGTACCATTCATGTTTGATATAAAACTATAAACAATTTCTTTACCTAAAATGATGCTGAGTATTATACTTAAAAAAATTTTAACACCAGTATTATTCAATAATTGTTTCATAGTGTCACCCCATATCTACTTTTTACAATATAATTTTAAAATCTCTATACTTATTATAGAAGATTTATCACGATGATGAAGAATATATGTATTATCAATGAAATGAAAAAGGGTAATGATGATCAAAAAATGATTTTCATTACCCTTTTTGTAGACTATTGGATATTTATTTTGCTATTAATATAATCTTCTATAATTATAAACATATCTTTCCCAGTATCCAGATAATGGGGCAGTTTTAACACATTGATCAGGATATTGTCCAACAGTTCCGGAACCTTCTCCAGAAGCATGAACAAAACTTCCACCACCAATATAGATACCAATATGAGCAACACCACTACCATAACTAAATGTAATGACATCACCAGGTTGTAATTCTGATCGAGAAATAGCTTTTCCACTACCAGCATATCCTGCAGCAGTTGTACGACCAAGACTTACGCCAGCTTGGTTATAAGCCCAATAAACTAAACCAGAACAATCGAAATAATTAGGACCATTTGCACCCCACCAATAACGACAACCCAGTCTTGTTAGAGCTTTTTGAGCAATGGCATTTCCTACGGCTGAATCACCTGGAACATATGATCCACCACCGCCACCACCACTAGGAGCACGAGAAATCAATTCAGATAAAGCTGCATCAATTTTCTTTTGTGCAGAGGAAACCTCTTTAGATTCTTGTTGACTATCTTTAATTTTTTCTTGTTGTGCAGTTTTCAGTTCTATGTATTTTTCTTGTAAAGCTTCCTGTGATTTTTTCTGTGATTCTAAGTTTTCTTTAGCTGTTTCTAGAGACTTTTGTTGTGTGTCAAGATTTTGCTTTTGTTGTGTGAGTTCTTCTACTAACTCTTTTTCATAAGCTGTAATATCATTAACACTTCCTATACGTGAGAAGAAAGTTGAGAAATCTTCAGAACCAAATAAGAAATCTAAAACCCAGTTAGAGTTATATGTTGTTTGCATAACATATAAACGTTCTCTCATTTGTTCTTCTTTCTTTGCAATGTCTTTCTTTATTTTTTCGATTGATTTTAACATATAATCAATTTCTTTGTTTTTTTCATCTATTTGAGAATTTAAAGTTTCGATCTTTTTAGATACTTCTTCAATGTTATCATTAGTTTCACTTAAATCATCTTTTGTATCTTGAATCTCTTCTTTTAAATCTTGATTTTTTTCTTTTAAATATTTGTTAAATTCCTGACATACTTTTTTATTAGAATTTGTTAGATTTGAAGAACAAATTTTAATATATTTATCTTCCTGTCCTTCAAAATCAGTCGCATGAACATCTATTGGAAATAGACTCATAGCAAATACTGAACAAAAAGCTAAAAAACTTATACCTAATTTTTTCATTCAATTAATCACCTCTGTAAAAAACATTATAACATAAAAAACTCTAAAAAAAATACCAATTCATAGAATTTATGAAAGTCAGTATTCATACATGTTTATATATTATAAAGCATATAATAGAAAGTCGTTATAACTATGGCAAATGTGGAGGCATTTTTTTTATAAGAACATATTGTATCTTGAGGAGGTGAGTTAATGGTTAAAGATGGTATTGATGTTTCACAATATCAAGGTGAAATCAATTGGGAACTTGTTAAAAATCATATTGATTTTGCAATTTTGAGATGTGGCTTTGGGCAGGATTTGCCTGGACAAGATGATCCTACTTTTAAACGTAATGCTGATGAATGTACAAGATTAGGTATTCCTTTTGGTGTTTATCTTTATTCATATGCCACTGATGAAAGGGCGGCATTATCAGAAGCTAGACATGTTATGAGACTTATTCAAGATTATCAGATGGAATATCCTATTTATTTGGATTTAGAAGATCCGAGTATAGGAAGATTAACAAATGATCAAATTGAAAAAAATGCAAGAGTCTGGGCTGATGAGCTTGCTAAACATAATTATTTCCCAGGATTCTATGCTTCATATTATTGGTGGACAACAAAACTAACTGGTCCAACATTTAAAAGATATACAAGATGGGTTGCTCGCTATGCTGAAGAATTAGGAGTAGAAGGATTTGATATGTGGCAATATACGAATCATGGTTTTGTTGAAGGAATAAGTGTACCTGTAGATAGAAATCATTCATATCGTGATTTTCCAACAGAAATTAAAGCTGGTGGATATAACAACTTCAATGTTGAAACAAACCCAGAACCTGCACCAGAACCAGAAGTACCACAACAAAACTATCAGGTAGGAGATCATGTAACATTTAATCATGTTTTTATCTCTTCAGACAGTAGTGTTCCTTTAGTTCCATATATGAATCATGGTACTATTACAAGAGTTGTTCCTAATGCGAGAAATCCATACTTGATAGGAAATGGTCTTGGATGGGTGAATAATGAAAGTATTACAGGAACTCTCAGATATTTATCTCATCCAACATATCGTGGAGATTCATTGGTAGATGCTTTGAGTCAGATAGGAGTTGATTCATCTTTTGCATCGAGAAAAGATTTAGCACAAAAAAATGGAATTGAGAACTATACTGGTAGTGCCAGACAAAATTTAGAATTATTAAGACTCCTTCAAGAAGGTCGCTTAAAAAGTTAAGGTATTGCTGTAAAGCGATACCTTTTCATATTGTATTTATGTTTGTACAATAGTATAATAGAGGCGTTTTAAAGGGGAGAGTGAAATATAATGGTTTATGCCAAGACAAGAAATGAAAAAGAATGGAAAAAACATATTACTTCGTTTATATGTGTACTTGTTGCTTCCATTATTATGTCTATCAATATAAAATCATTTGTTAGAGCAGGGGATTTGATACCAGGAGGATTTACAGGTTTATCATTATTGATTCAAAGATCATGTAGTGTTTTTTTTCAATTAGAATTACCTTATTCTCTTATTAATATTTCATTAAATGCTGTACCAGCATTTATTGGATTTAAGATAATAGGAAAGAAATTTACAAGTTATTCAGTGCTAATGATTGTTCTCAATTCATTTTTAGTCGACTTAATACCAGTCACACCTATTACATATGATCCATTACTTGTATCAGTTTTTGGAGGTATTTTAAATGGTATAGCTATTGTCATTGCATTATATGGAAAAGCATCAAGTGGAGGTACTGATTTTATTGCTGTCTATTTATCAAATAAATTAAAGAAACCATCATGGAATTTTGTATTTGGAATTAATGTTGTTATTTTAACAACAGGAGGTTTCTTATTTGGATTTGAAGCAGCCATGTATTCAATTATATTCCAGTTTGTTTCAACACAAGTCATAGAAAGATTACATCGTAGAGATCATAAAGTGACTTTATTAATTATTACAAAAGATGGAGAAACAATTGGACAAGAGTTATTAGAATATACACATCATGGTGTAACACAATTTGAAGGACAAGGATGTTATTTAAAAGAAAATAAAACAATGTTATATACTGTTGTTGGAGCAGATGAAGTGAAAGATGTTGTTCAGTTGATTAAAGCATTAGACCCACATGTTTTTATTAATATTATCAACTCTGAAGGTGTAACAGGAAGATTTTATCAAGAACCTATTGAATAAGAAAAGGAAGGTTTATATAGATTTCGTATTTCTATATAAATCTTCCTTTTTCTATTTCGGAACTATTTTGTAAATATTCATTTAAAAAATATTCAAAAATTTGAATGTGTAATTCTTCATCCTCAATAATACGATGCAAAATCTTTTGGATTGTTCTTTCTTTTATACAGGTTATTTGTTGTTGATATATAGCAATTGTATTTTGTTCTTGAATAATCGCATTTTCTAATAAAGATTTTAAATGACTAGGATAGACATTATATCCAGGTGACCAGTATTCTAGACAACCTTGCTGACAATCCCAAAGCCGAGGATCTGCACCTAAATGATAAGCTAAATGAGCAAAGATATCTAAATGATGCATTTCAACAATACTGATTTTTTCCATTGCTACAGATAATTCAGGCCAAACGTCTTTTAAAATAACATGATTATAAAAATAAAGACTAACAGCATTCATTTCCGAATAGAGTCCAGCTAAATTAGATAACATTAAAGATGCATATTGTGGATTTTCCTTTATATCAGTCATTTCTGGATAAGGTTTGTTGATAAAGTAGTTCATAAAATAACCTCCATACTTCTACTGTATGAAGGTTATCTATAATTATTCTAATATTTTTTCAAAACCGATACGCAAGTCACCACTTAATAGAGTAATTTCTCCACATTGATGAAAACCATGTTTTTGTAAAAAACGTTGCATAGATAAATTATCTTCATGGGTATCAATGCGGATACTATGAATATGGTTTTGTTGACATTCATGAATAGCATATTCTAATAACTGATGAGCTATATTTTGACCCTTATGACTTTCATCTACAACTATTCGATGAATAACAGCATAAGGCTTATGATGAGTTAACCATTGTCCCTGAATCTTTTGATAAGTTGGCTCGTCTTCAATAGCAAAATACATTGTTCCAATAATATCATGATCTTCAATAACATAACTATTATTCTTTTGAATATCTTCAATAATATCTAAAGATTGAGGGTAACCATCTTGCCATTGATCAATATTTTGTTGTTTAAAATAATTTTGAGCTTGATGAATAAGTGTCATAATTCTTTGTACATCATCAAGATGAGATTTTCTTATTTCCATGTTGTTCTCCTTAAACTATAAATGATGACATCATGATATTGAAAGTTCTTATAGACATGTTCAAATAAGTAACCTTCTTTTTCAAAATGATTCCATTCTAAAACACGACATGATGCTTTATTTTCTACAAAGACTTCAGCATAAATTTTATGAATATGATAACATTCAAAAACATGCTGACAAAATAAACGTACAGCTTGTCGCATGATACCACGATGAGCATAAAGTGGATTTAACCAATATCCTAATTCACAATTATGGACGTAAATATCATTATGCAAAGTTCCACCAATACAACCTACACAAATACCATCTACAACAATTCCAAAATCTAGACCATGATTTTGTAAAGAATGAGTAATAAAAGACATAGCATGATCTAATGTATATGGATAGGGAAAAGTATTTCTTAAATACGTACCAATACTTTTTTCATTAGCATGATATGCTAATTGACAGGGATCAATTTGATCTAAAGTTTTTAATTCAATAATCATAGACTCTCCTTAAGGAAGAGGCTTATCACTCGCAAGGTAAAGATCGTACCATTGTTGACGTGTTAAATGAATATCACACGCTTGGACCATTTCTTTTAAATGAGCAGGTGAAGTTGTTCCCATAATAGGTTGCATACAAGCTGGATGACGAAGTAACCATGCAATTGCGATAGCACTCTTTGTCACATGATATTCATCTGCTAGTTTTTCCATGATAGAATTAAGTTTTTCATAGTTAGGATGATCAATAAAACATCCTTCTGTCCATGATGCCTGTACAACACTCCAAGGTTGAATCGTGATATCATGTAAACGACAATAATCTAAAACACCACCATCTTTATCTTGAGCCCATGATTCTTTCATATTCATATTCATTCCTGAATCAATCATAACAGAATGTACAATAGATAACTGTAATTGATTAATAATTAATGGGTGTTGAGTATATTTTTGTAAAAGTTCTATTTGTAAAGGTGTATGATTAGAAACACCAAAATATTTCACTTTTCCACTTTCATATAATTCATCAAAAGCTTCAGCAACTTCTTTTGGATCACATAAGGCATCAGGACGATGCAATAATAAAATATCAATATAATCAGTTTGTAATCTTTTTAAAGAATTTTCAACACTTGTTAAGATATGCTCCTTAGAAAAATCATAGCGTTTCCCTGGAACAATTCCACATTTTGTTTGAATAATCATTTTTTCACGATATTCAGGGTGCTTTTTTAAAACTTCACCAAAAATTTCTTCTGATTTTCCTCCACCATAAATATCAGCATGATCAAAAAAGTTAATACCTGCATCTAAAGCAGTTTGAATGAGTTCTTCGACTTGTTCTAGGCTTTTATCAGCAATACGCATACAACCTAAAGCTAAACGAGAAGCCTTTAAATCTGTTTTTGATATTTGAAAATATTCCATAAATTAGTCCCTCCTGTTGTTATTATATAAAATAATGATTATAATGTAAAAGAAAAAGAGGTGTTTCCATGTATCATATTGTTAGTATTATCGTGTATATTGTTTCGATTACTCTTGCTATGATTGGTTTAAGCTGTTTTCGCTTTGATCAATACATCAGAAAAGGTAAAGAAAGAGAATTTCATATTTTCTTTATTGTTACATCAATAGCTTTAGGTTATTTATTTGCATCTTTTATATTGGATTTTGGAAGTTTAAGTTTTCAATTCTAAATAAGAAGTTTTCAACATATATATGAATGATGAAAAAAATATATGTAAAACTTCTTTTTATATTTTCTATTTTATTAGTGATCGGTTGTTTTCATTATCAGGATGCAATGGTTTGGATTCATTCAAAATATCAAGTGAAAACAAAGGAAAAAAATGTACAAGTTCAAATGTCTGATCAGGTTGTATCCATCCCATTAGAAGAATATCTTATAGGAGTTATTGCCGGGGAAATGCCAGTCAGTTTTGAAAAGGAGGCACTCAAGGCACAGGCAGTAGCCAGTCGTACTTTTGTATTATCAAGGAATTTAAAAGTTGATAATACAACCAATTCACAGGTTTATTTAGATGATGATGAAATGAAGAAAAAATGGGGAAAACAATATGCACAAAATAAACAGAAAATAGAAGAAGCAATTCAAGAAACAAAAGGTGAAGTTATGACATATCAGGGAGAATATATTTCTGCATTGTTTTTTTCTAGCAGTAATGGCAGAACTGTTAATAGTGAAGATTATTTTACGGGAGAAGTGGCCTATCTTAAATCGGTTGATAGCCATTGGGATACAAGTATTGATCCTCATAATACAAGGAGTCAGACTTTTACCAAACAGCAATTAGCCAATATATTTAATGTTGTTCCTGAACAAATCAAAATCACATCCCATACATCAAGTGGCTATGTTGACAAAGTCACTATTAATCAAAAAACATATACAGGTAGAGAAATCAGAGAAAAACTATCGCTACCATCTTCGTGTTTTCAAATTCAGTTTTCATCAAAAGGTTATACTTTTATTACGCATGGCAATGGTCATGGTGTTGGTATGAGTCAATATGGTGCTCAAGCTATGGCTTTAGAAAAGAAAAGTTATAAAGAGATTTTACATCATTATTATCAAAATATTGAAATTGAAAGTATAGACTCTTAACTTTTGTTCATACTTAAGTTGAGGTGAAAACATGAAGAAAAGATCTTTTCATTATAAGAAGATATTAGGAATCTCACTAGCTTTAGCTTTATTTTTAGGTGGTATTGGGATTGTTCAAAATATTTTAGATGAACGTACTCAAAATTTTGAAGATGAAACTGTTGTCAAAGTGGATGAAAATCAGACAAAAGAAAACAAAACTGAAGAAAAGAAAGTAGAAACTTTAAAATCACCGGTTAAAGATGGTATAGGAATAGTGAGATATTATTATGATAAGGATGATGATGCCACAAAGCAAGAACAGTCCTTAATATTATTTGAAGATGTTTATCGTCCTAATCAAGGTATTGACTATGCCAATAAGAATGAAAAATTTGATGTGTTGGCAGCTATCAGTGGTACTGTTACAAAGAAAACAAATGATCCTGTACTTGGCTGGGTTATCACTATTACCAATAGTGATAATATTTCTACAACTTATGAATCATTATCAGAAGTATCAGTAGAATTAAATAAAGAAGTCAAACAAGGTGATGTGATTGGTAAAAGTGGTGAGAATGTTTATGAAGCTGACTTAAAAAATCACTTACATTTTATTCTTCAAAAAGGAGATCAATTGTATAATCCAGAGAAATTTATTGGACAGACACTTGATATGATTAAATAAAATTTAGGTTCTTAGGAATCTAAATTTTTTTAAAATATTCACATAAATTTCATACATTTGGTATATTATCATTGAGGAAAAGAAAGTGTTTTGAAAAAGATAAAAATTATGTTGATATAGAAATAATTTTTTCTTGTAATTAATAGGAAAAATGATACAATAGAAATGCTTATAGGAGGAATGTTCAATGAAATTATCAAAGGAAATTGGTATTGACTTAGGAACAGCTAACATTCTTATTTATGTCAAAGGTGAAGGTATTGTTGTCAATGAACCTTCTGTTGTAACTATCAATACTGAAACAAATAAACCTATCGCAGTAGGAGAAGAAGCCAGAGATATGCTTGGAAAAACTCCAGGTAAATTTCAAGCTATTCGTCCTTTAAAAGATGGGGTTATCGCAGATTTTCAAATTACTGAAATATTATTAACTCATTTTATTAATAAACTTAACTTAAAAGGAGTTTTCTCAAGACCAACTATCTTAATTTGTTGTCCATCAAATATCACTTCAATTGAAAAGAGTGCTATTCAGGATGTTGCATTAAGATGTGGAGCTAAACGTGTTTATATCGAAGAAGAACCAAAAGTAGCTGCTATTGGTGCTGGATTAGATATTTCTAAACCATCAGGAAACATGGTTGTAGATATCGGTGGTGGAACAACTGATATTGCAGTTCTTTCATTAGGTGATATCGTTACAAGTACATCTTTAAAGATTGCTGGAGATAAAATGGATGCTGAATTAATTAAATATGTTAAAGATAAATATAAATTATTAATTGGTGACCGTACAGCAGAAGAAATTAAGATGACAATTGGTAGTGCTTATGAAGCTGATCCAAAAGAAGTAATGGATGTAAGAGGTAGAGATTTAGTTACAGGATTACCTCATACAATTCAATTGAATGCTAAAGAAACTCAAGAAGCTTTAGAAGAATGTTGTATGACAATTTTACGTTCTACAAAACAAGTTCTTGAACAAACACCACCAGAATTATCAGCTGATATCGTTAATAAAGGTATTTTCTTAACAGGTGGAGGAGCTTTACTTCATAACTTAGATAAATTCTTAGAAGAAGGATTAGGAGTTCCTGTATTTGTAGCTGAAAATGCTCTTGACTGCGTCGCTGAAGGATGCGGTGTTATGTTAGAAAACACTCAATATTTACAATAGTTAATAAAAGAGGCTGTAACGAAATAGCTTTTAAAAGTGAATGCGTACAGCTTTTTTATGTGAATTTTGAGAATAAAAAATGATAAACTTATGATATGAAAATGGACAATGATGATCATTGCCCATTTTTATGGCGCTTTAAATAATCGCGGGGTTTTATAAAAAAGCTTTAAAAAAATTGTGGGGCAGAAACACCCCACTTTTATTTTAAAGGAAATTGCAGACATTCATTATTTTATTTCCTTTTTTTATATTTTCCTCTATAATTACCTATTCTTTTAATACTTTCTTTATTTTCATTTATTAGATATTTTTCATATTGGTTTTGTGAATAAATGA
>NZ_NFLD01000047.1:0-12556 GCF_002160725.1 Massilimicrobiota sp. An142
CCTGTTTTTGCGCACTCGTTGAATCCTATCGTGATTCTTCTGGCGTTCCTAAACATCGTGTCCTTATCAACTTTGGGCAGGTTGATGAGGAATCCGTTCCTTTTCTGAAGGCTGCTTTCGCCAAGAAAAAGCCTCGTCTTGTCTATGATGATGAATAATGTAGTTAAGTCTTCTCAGCTGGCTGCTATCTTCAGTGAGTTTAATGCTATCATTCATTCTGATATCACAAACAGACTCTGTCGCAAGAGAACACAGGACTTTACCAGAAATAGAAATATGAATTTCTATTCGCTCATCTATTACTTCATCTTCAGAAACAGAACCACAACCAATGCTGAACTCTCTCATTTTTATTCTTCCATAGATCGATTTGAGAAGAGAATAAGCAAGCAGGCTCTCAACAAGGCCATTAGAAAGCTGAATCCAAATGTTTTTTCATATCTCATCAATCGATTTTCAGCCATCTATTATACATCGTCGCTCCCTAAAAAATATAGAGGATATTTCCTGATTGCAGAAGATGGGACCTATATGGAAATCCCATACAATGTCTATAATATCTATGATTTTCATTTTGTGGAGAATCAACATATCATTGACATGTTCGATGTCAAAAAAGTCCAGTCCAAGGCCGGAGGACTCTATGATGTCCTTAATGGTCTGTTTATAGATTTTTCACTCAGGCCTGCACCATATTCAGAATTGCCTCTTGCGTTTTCTCATCTCTATCGAAGTCAAAATATATTCAAGGGAAAGAATGTCATTTATCTTGCTGACAGATATTATGGATCAGCCGAAATCATATCCCACCTTGAGTGTATTGATTATCATTATATCATCAGAGGAAAAAGCAATTTCTACAAGAAGCAGGTTGCGCTCATGAAATCTGATGATGAATGGATTGAGGTGGAAATTGATGAAAAATGGAGAAGGAGATTCCGATTTTCACCTGAAGCCATGGAATTGAGAGAAAATAATCCAGTCATGAAAATCAGGGTCATTAAAAGAAGAATTGAATATATCAACAATCATGGAGAGGCGTGTCAGAAAGAGCTTATTTTCTTTACCAACCTAGGAGAGGAATTCTCTGCTCAGGAAATCATTGAGCTATATACATATAGATGGGATATCGAAGTTTCATACAAGACACTCAAAACAGGCCAGGAGATAGAAAGGCATATAAGCAGTGATGGTGATGTTGCACGAAATGATATATATGCAAAGGTACTGTTTCATAATATTGCAGGAATCATGAGAAAAGAGTTGAACCGTTCACTTGAAATGAAAGAGTCAAATAGACAGTATGTTGTCAACATAGCACAGCTACATGAAATCATACATGATGTCAACATTCTGCTTTCAATGATCAATGGTAAAAAAAGACAGCTAAAAAAGAAGATAGAACAGATAGAGAAGATGCTAGACAAAATAAAAGTGCCTGTTCGCCCAAACAGGCACTACCAACGATGGGGACGAGTCATGATTTCACCACCAAGTTATCGCTTCAGACTTGATGGAAGAAACAATCCAAAAGTCAGACGATACAAATCAGTGCTTATGACAATATCCCCGTAGTTAAGAATACAATTATATTGTATCATAAATTTAATGGGATAAAATTTTAAAAAACGAAAAAAAATCAACAGGGGCTTTATGCGCTTTTTTTGCATAATAATAAAGAGTGCATATAGTCATACCACAAGAATTACAGAAATAAAAAAAGAGTCACCTAGTCTAATATACTAAGTTGACTCCATTGAGCCCATAAAATGGGCGTTTTTTCTATTCTCCAAAGTATCTTTTTAATAATCCAGCAAATGCTTTTCCATGTCTAGCTTCATCTCTAGCCATTTCATGAACTGTATCATGGATTGCATCTAAGTTAGCTTCTTTAGCACGTTTAGCTAAATCAACTTTACCAGCAGTTGCTCCATTTTCAGCTTCTACACGCATTTGAAGATTTTTCTTAGTAGAATCAGTCACAACTTCTCCTAATAATTCAGCAAATTTAGCTGCATGTTCTGCTTCTTCCCAAGCTGCTTTTTCATAATATAAACCAACTTCAGGATATCCTTCACGATGAGCTACACGAGCCATCGCTAAATACATACCAACTTCTGAACATTCACCTTCAAAGTTAGCACGTAAATCTTTAATAATATCTTCGCTAACACCTTGTGCTACACCAACAACATGTTCAGCAGCCCATGTCATTTCACCACTTTGTTCAACGAATTTATCAGCACCAACACCACAAACAGGGCATTTTTCTGGAGCTGCATCTCCTTCATAAACATAACCACAAACTGTACATACAAATTTTGCCATACTTTTTTTCCTCCTATTCAATATGGATTTATTTATCCATATTTATGATAATCAATTTTCCATTTTTCGTCAACTTTATTGCTTGAAATTTTTTAACTTTAAATCGCTAAAAGACCTAATTGTTGTAATTGTTCTAATCCTTCAAAAACAGCTCCTTCTTCATTTGTTAAAGTCAACAAATAATGAGCAGCATTCTTAGCTGATGAAGATGCATTTTGAGGTGCAAAAGAATATTGAAACATTTGTAACATATGTCGATCATTCTCTCCATCACCAAAAACAGCAACTTCATCATAAGCATATCCCTTTTTTGCAATAACTTTTTCTAATAACTTACCTTTATTACTCATTGAACTCGTAATTTCAATATTATCTTCAAAAGATGATGAGATATCTAATCCATCTATATTTAGTTGTTGTCTAACCCCTTGAATAGAGTAAGCATCCAAATGTCTAGCATCTATTTTTAAAACTTTAATATTCTTTTGAATGATCTCATGAGCATCCTTAGCATAATGAAAATCTCTTAAATATCCTTCTCTTGTTGTAAAAGTCTTTTTTGGTAATGAATCCTTATAATCCTTTGAAGCTAACAATAATTTATAGTGATAATCCCAAAAATCATCTGCATCTACAAAAGAATATTTCCCTTGATTTGTATGTATCGCTAATAAATAACCATATGATGATAAAATTGTAGATATCTTTTGAAATGCTTGATTATCCATTGGATAAATTTCATTGAATGTCTGTTGTTTATTACAATATTGTGTTCCATTGTTTAAGATCAAGTCACAATCTAACTGATAACGCTCTAAAAAATCAATGACCATATTAATATCTCTACCAGTTGCTATAATAAACTCTATTCCATTTTCAATACATTTTTTTAATATCTGACAAGTTCGTTCCTCAATAGTATCATCTTTTTTTATTAATGTCCCATCTAAATCACATACAATGCATTTTATCATGTCTGATTCCTCCTAGTTTTATTATTATATCAACTTCATTGATGAAGAGAAATCTTTTTCTGGCATAGAAAAACTATTGAGAGCCTCAATAGTTTCTTTTATAGTTATGTTGTTTTATGCTTCTTTTTGTTCAATTGTAGAAATTAACCAATTCTCTCCATCTGGAACTAAAGTAAATCTTAATTGTGTATCAATAGCTTCAGCTTCATCTATCTTCTTTGTCATTGCTCCAAAGATTTCTGGTGCTAAATCAGCAAAAACTTTTTCCATCATCGCTTGTTGATCACCTGCTAGCTCACTTAATTCGTCTAAATGTTCCTGCTGATAATTATCAATAATAGTTGTTGTATCTGAATCAATATCTATATTATTGTAATCTTTCATTTTAATATCAGCAATAACCAAATAATTATCCCCATCTGCTTCTACACTATTAATTTCATATGAAGTCACATAATTGGCAAAAATATGATCAACAAACTTATTCGCTTCGTCTACAAATGTTTGACCATATGTTTCAACATCCATGTACTCTTCTAAACTTTCCATGATTGAAAGTAAATCATCAACGTCACTGTTATCATCAGTACATATTGTTGAAATCTTTTCAATATCTCCTGCTTTTAAATAATCAAAAAAGTTCTTCACTACAGTTTCCTGTTTTTCAGTTGACGTTCCTCCACAGGCAACAACGCCCATAATCATAAATAAACAAACCGCTAATTTTAATATTTTTTTCATAACCTTCACCTTCCTTTATGTAATAAATATATGTTCTTATATATTCAGTATATCATAAATATAATTAATTTCTTTATTTTTCAACATAATTTAACATAATTAACAATAAAATCAAATATTTATATTATATATGACTTCTCATTATGTTTTTATGAGGTGATTTTTTGTTAATAACACAAAGAAACTGGACATCTGCCATCTGGATTCAATTTTTTATTGAAATTATTATTTTTATAGCTATTTATTATTATTTTATATATTTAAAGTATCAAAAACAAAAAGTCCTTTTTTATAGGACTTTACTCTATGTATATATCATTGGTATCTTATTTGTCACATTATTACCTTTAGATTTTCAATATGCCCAACTTGATCATTTTCATCATTTTACTGTTCATAATTTTACTTTTCCTTTTCGTGATGTCATTTATCATTATGGTGGTGCCATTACAAATGTTATTCTCAATACATTTATGTTTATACCTTTTGGATTCCTTGTTCCTTTGTCTTTTCAATATTCATTTATAAAAACAACGCTCATAGGCTTGATGACAATCATAGGTATTGAATCATTACAGATGATATTTTCCTTATTTTGTATTGGATTTAGAACTTTTGATATTACTGACATTATCACAAATTTTATTGGTTTATGTTTAGGATATCTTATTTATTATATCGATAAAAAAAGACAATGCTTTGTGAAATGAACATTGTCTTTTCTTATCTATTGAAATGTTTGAATATGCTGATATAATGCTCCAATTAAATTGGCATCATTACGATAATGACAAGGAACAATTTCTGGCTTATAAACATCAAATCCTAAATGATCAAAAATATTATCAAAATGTTTATTAATTAACTCAATTAATAATGGTTGTGCACTTATACCTCCACCAATCGCAACTTTTTCACAATCAAAAATAATATGCACATTAAAGATTTGAGTAGCCACTTCTTTACAAAATTGACTAATTCCTTCAATAACTTTCTCATCACCTTGATTCGCCATATCAAAGATTTCTATACCCGTATATTCCTGATTAGTTCCTAATGATTCCTGGACTCTTTCCAATAGTCCTTTAATACCATTACGTGTAGACCATGCATAGTCCCAACTAATACCATCTAAACAATTTGTTTTCACAAAAGAAAACTCTCCAGCACTAAAATGTCTTCCAGTATGCACTTTGTGATCTTTGATCAGACATCCTCCAATCCCTGTTCCTAAAATAACAACAGCTCCATCTTGTATATCCTGCAAATTCCCATATCCAATTTCTGCATTGGCTGCACATTTTGCATCATTACCAATCGTTATATTGATTGGACATCTTTCTTTTAAAATATCTACGATATTCATCTTATCAATATATCGTAATGCTCCACCTGTAAAAGCGTAACCTATTTCAGGATTGATAATACCTGGCATAGAAATAGCCATACCTTCAATACGATCTTTGTATTGATCATAAATGGTACCTATTGTTTCTACAAAATGATCCATTGTATCCATTGGTGTTGGGACACTAGATTTTTCTAAAATTGTTGAATCTTCCTGAATTAAAGCATATTTAATTGAACTTCCACCAACATCTAAAGCTAAATATGTTTTCATGATTAAATTCCTCCATACATTGTTCTTATATTTATTATAGGATTTTTATTGTAACAATGTAAATACTTTTATACATTTCTTATTATTGAATACAACATAGTTCCCATAACACATAATACAATGACAGAGTCATCATCATAATATTTCATGAATATCTTCTAAAAAATTAAAATCATAATCTTTTAAAAGATCCAAGCATATATCTATACGTTGATGTTCTAATAAAGTTGTAGGATGATGGGCATCATAACCAAAACAAACTTTATTTTCTTTTGTAACATGTTTAAAGAATTCTGGATGTGGATAAGGATATGCCAAACCATCTTGATAGTAGAGTTTCCCATATCTTAAACCATTTAAGTTAATTTCTAAAACAGCATGATATTTTTTAGCCGCTTCAACAATGATTTGTGATGCCTTGTCACATGCTGGTGTCCATTGTCTTCTTCCTAACATAAAGAAGTCTGGATGTGCTATATATCTTGTTAATCCTAGTTCCAAAGCACTTTGAATTTGATTTGCATACATCAAGACATCTTCATCATTATTAAAATAATCATAATTATAACCATCAAAATAGCGGAAATGCTGTCCAATAATCATGTAATCACAACATTCTTTCATTTTAAGTAAATAATCTTTTTGATCATCATAATATTCTATTTCAAAGCCTACTAATACTTCAATTTGATCTTTATACTTATCTTTTAATTGATACATCGTATGTAAATATTCTTGAACATCTCGATTATACATACGTTCAGCAGCTATTTCTACATGAGGATAGGCCATATGCTCACTAAATCCTATTGTTTTCATTCCAGCTTCTATCGCTGCCAGAATATATTGTTCATCTTTTCCAACAGCATGATGACAGCGTGTTGTATGCGTATGTAAATTAAAATTCTGTTCCATTATTTATCTCCATTTTTATAAAAATTCTTGAATATCTTTTTCTATAAATCCTTGATCTGTTAACACCATCATAGATGTAAAACCACAATCTTGAATCAATTCTAAAGATTCCTTATAATAACAATCTAACATTTCTTTTTGATGACAGTCACTATTAAGACAGATTTTCCCACCATGATCATGAATATATTTTAATAGTATATGATGTGGATAAGGTGTTTTTCTTTGTCCTCTGGCAATAGCACCTGTATTGACTTCAAAAATTTTCTTTTGACCAACAAGCATATCAATACATTCATATGCTAATTTTAAATATTCCTGATCATCAAAATCAATAAATTCTTCATTCTCATTAAACTTTGTAAGTAAATCAATATGCCCTACTATATCTACATCACTTCTATAAGCTATCTTTTTCACTTCTTCATAATAACTTTGAGCATAGCTTAAAAAATCCCCATAATAATCTACAATCTTATGCGTCACTTCCTGACTTTGATCAACAGCTAAATATTCTTCACCAGCTTTTACAAAATGAACACTTCCAATAATATAATCATATGGATTATTTTTTTCAAAGCTTTGTCCTAAAATATCTTCTTCAATACCTAAAAAAATATGTATCTGATCTTTATATTTTTCTTTGACTTCAAGGACATCTTGAATATATTTTTGGGTGTTATCATCAGTCATAGAGTAATCATCTATTTCTCGACAATTCCCATGTCCTGAAAAACCTAAAATCGTAAAACCTTTTTGAATAGCTTCTAAAGTCATGTCCTCGATTGTATTTTTGCCATCACAATAAAGTGAATGTGTATGTAAATTTTGTTTTATCATATTTTATCATCCCTCTCCTATTATAATTCTTTTTCATTTCCATTGATAGTCTAAAAAGACTGTCTTTAAACAGTCTTCATTTATTCTCTAATGGCTAGAATATTATGTGGCTCAATTCCAACATACACTTTTTGTCCTTCATCAAACAGTGTAAAACTTCTAAACAATGTTTCTGATTTTAAAATAACATCATGACAATTTAATGTATATCGTAAAACATTTCCTCTTGAAATATAGTGACTAACTTTTGCTTCAAAACTATAGACATTTTGATCTTGAATTGGTTCATTTTGAATAGAAATGGTTTCTGGTCTAATTGCATAATAATGATTATCAAAGTCTTGTTTTGGTAGCAATGTTTTTAATTGATGATTATCTAATATATTATAATGTCCTATAAATTCAGCCGCAAATTTAGAAACAGGGTGTGTATATAATTCTACAGGATTTCCACTTTGTTCAATGATTCCACCATTCATTAAATGAATTTTATCAGACATAATCATGGCTTCATCTTGATCATGTGTTACAAATATAGTTGTAATTTTTAACTCTTTTTGTACACGTTTGATTTTTTCCTGTAACTCACGTCTTAATTTTGCATCAATTGCACTTAATGGTTCATCTAATAATAGAACTTTTGGTTCCATAACGATTGCCCTTGCGATAGCTACACGTTGTTGTTGTCCACCAGATAATTGACTCGGATAACTTTTTTCTTTTCCTACCAAATCTACCATTTCAATAGCACGCTGTACTTTTTGAGCTATCTGATTTTTATCTACTTTTGCGATTTTTAAACCAAAGGCAATATTTTCCTCTACATTCATATTTTGAAATAATGAGTATTGTTGAAAAACCATCCCTATACCACGTTTTTGAACTGGTACATCTGTAATATCTTTACCATCTAATATAATTCTCCCTGAATTAATCTGCTCTAATCCTGCTAAAGATCTTAATAATGTTGATTTTCCACAACCACTTGGTCCAAGTAATGTAACTAATTCACCTTTTTCTACATCTAAATGAATATTTTTTAAAACTTGATTTTCACCATCGTAGCTTTTGCATATATCTCTAAATTCAATGTATGCCATTAATTTTTCCCCCTCTTTGTGACTGCTTTATTTTGAATCATTAATGTTAATGTTGAAATGATAAATGTTGTAATAAAAAGAATAACGATAATTGCACTTGATAATTGTCCTGATTTTGACATTGTTTGATATAAATAAATACCTGCTGTTCTAAATGCACTTCCGGCAATCATATTAACAACAACGAAATCTGCAAATAACATTGTAAAAGCTAACATCATTGTTGAAATAATTCCATTTTTCATTTGTGGAATAATAATTGCAAAGAAGGCATGTAGTTGAGAACAACCTAACACCTGTGCAGCTTCTACAACACATTTCACATTTAATGCGCCAATAGTATTTTTTAAACCTCTAAATGTATATGGTAATATAATGATACAGTAAGCTCCTACTAAAAGAAAAAGACGATTTGATAAAAAGCCGGGTTTACCTGAATATAGTGAAATTATACCTACTGCTAAAATAACACCTTGAATGGCATATGGAATATTACATAAAATTTCAATATACTTTTCTAATTTTGGCATATATAATGTTGTCACATAAAGAACTAATAATATAGCCAAACTACAAATACACACTGGCACAAAAGAAATAACTAAAGATCTTAATAATGAATTAATAAAAGCTCCATCTGTTAATATTTCTGAATAGAAGCTAAGAGTAAAACCAGTTGGTAAAATATCCATCCATGCTGTAAAAACAGAATATAAGAAAGTTAAAGCTAATGGTATAATTAAAAATGCTGCGATAATAAATAAAATACATCCATCCCATAATTGTGTTTTTAATTTCATTGGACACCACCTGATTTCTTTTGTAATTTATTTGTAATTAAAACTGAAATAACCATTAAAGCCATCATGACCAATGAAAGAGCACAACCAAATTCTTGATTTTGAACAACTTCACCAACAAATTGTTGAGAAATACGAATTGGTAATAGAGAAATATTATTACTCAACAATGCATATGCTGTTCCATAAGCCGCTAATGAGTTGGCAAATAAAACTGAAAATGTTCCTAATATACTTGGTAATAATGATGGTATTGCAACTTTAAACCAATAGTGAAAACTGTTTCCACCTAATAGTCCTACAGCTTCTTTCCATTCTTTTCTTAATCCTGAAAAAATAGGAAGCATCAATAAAGTTCCTAATGGAATTTGGAAATAAATGTAAGTTAATAACAAACCATTAATTGTATATAAATCATAATTAGCCAAAAATTCTATTCCATAATTTTTTCCAATTAATGTTAATATACCAACATTTCCTAATAAAATCATAAAAGCAAAAGCTAATGGAACTCCAGCAAAATTACTTGTAATATTTAATACTGAAGTGAAAGCATTTCTTATTTTAGGACTGGCATTATGTGCTGCTTTTGCACCAATAAATGCAATAAATATACCAACAACAGCTGAAAAAATAGATATCCATAAACTGTTATAAATAGACTGTTGATATAGACGTGTACTAAAAATTTTAACAAAATGGTCTAGAGTAAAACCTCCACCACCTGTCTTTGAAAAACTTTCTATCACAATATTAATTAATGGTAATATTTCAAATAATAAGACAATGATAAAAAAGGGTAATAAAGCGAACAGATAAAATTTATAGTTCTTTTTTGCTTTCATGAATACGTTTCACCTCCAAAGGTTTCATTTTTTCAGTTGCTTGAATATCCAATAAATAACAAAGCAACGGCGCAAACTCTAATGTTGTGAGAACTTGTGAATGATACCCATTCACAATGCGTTGATCAATAATATATAATGCTGTGGTGCGTTGCTGATGACTATTACCACCATGATAACCATTTTCACTCATTCCATGATCTGCACCTACCACAACACTATACCCATCTTTAATCCATTGTGGAATATATGTTGAAAGGAGTTTATCATTTTGAATAACTGCTTGCGCGTATTCTTGTGAACCTGCACCATATTTATGGCCTGCATCGTCGATACCCATTGGATGTATAAACACAAAATCATATTGATCATGTGACATTAAACTTGATGATAATGCATATAAATGATTATCTGGATAAGTGTCTTCATAATAGAAAAAACCTTGGTCTATATAAGACTTTGGATCATGATGATAGACATCTTGAAACTTATTAAATGGTGCTGATAAATAGAGCTCACTAATCCAATAATATGCTAATGCTAGACTTTTTTTATGATTCTGTTTAAGTAATTCAAATATATGGATTTGATTAGATAATCGACATATATTATTATTTGTAATTCCATGTTCATATACTGGTAATCCAGTAAAAATTGTTTCGTACATAGGGCGTGAAGCGCTAGGTAATTCACCTAGCACTTCATATTTAGCCGCCTTTTTATGTTCACATAAATGTTCTAAATAACCTAAATGCTCTCTAGCATATTCACTCTGTAATCCATCTAATAAAACAAATACAACTTTATTATTGTGCATAAGCAACAACTTCCTCCTGCCAAGATGTTGATAAATCTGACACAGCTTGATCCCAAGCTTCCTGATCTTCAATAAAGCGTGCATTTTTATATTGTTCATCTGGTAAAAGCATTGCCTTGACATCTTCTGGTAATTCTACATCATCACGAATTGGACGCGCATAACCTTTAGCTAAATTAATCTGTCCTTCATCAGATAAAATATATTCCCTTGCTAATGCAGCAGCATAAGGACGTTTTGTATAGGCATTAAGAATTGTACAATATCCACTTTGAATTGCTCCATCTGTTGGTACTGATACTTCAAAATGAGCATTGGCATTATTTTCTAAGATTTGTGAACGATATCCTAATGAATTGTAATCCCATAAAACTGCAACTTCTATTTCACCTTTTTCTAAACGTGCAACACTTGTGTCTCCCATATCTAATCGATCATCTTCAGCTAAAGTCTTGAAAAAGTCTAGACCTGGCTGTATATTGCTTTCACTACCACCAAAAGCGATAGCAGCACTTAATAATGCACTTTGTGCCTGAGTTGCTACTGAAACGTCTCCAATTGTTAATGTATAATCTCCATTTAAAACATCTTGCCAACTTTTTGGTGCTTGATCAACAAGATCAGTATTTGTAATAAATGTAATTGTACCATAGTATCCTATAATCCAATCACCATTATCATCTTTAGCCCAATCAGGAATTGAATCCCAATATGATGTTTTATAAGGTAAAGTTACACCTTGTTCTTCTGCAACTGGCCCAAATGATTGTCCAACATCACCGATGTCTTTTGTTGCATCACTTGCTTCATTTGCAAAAATAGCAAGTTCCTCAGCACTAGACATATCTGTATCCGTATGTTTAATTCCGTATTCATCTTTAAGTTCTGTCCATGTTTCAACCCAGTTAGCCCATGTATCAGGCATTCCAACAGAATTGACTTCTCCATCTTCTTTTGCTTTTTCTGTAATTTCTTCAATTGTCATTGAATTTAAATCAACCTTTGCTTGTGTGCTTTCTTCAGCGCATCCTGTTAAAAATGTTGCTGCAACAAGAGCACTCATCCCCAATTTAAAAAATTTATTTTTCATTTTCATACTTCCTCCTTAGCGAGTAAAGTATAGCATTTATAAAATTCAGTTAAATATCTTCATTTTGTAAAGAATTGTAAAAATAAAAACACTATAACAAGTGCTTTGTAAATATTTTAAAAAGAAATTTAAATTCTATATTAACATTTATTAAGTTTTAGATACTTTTGCTTTATATAAAAAGTTATAAAAATCATATATTTTTCTATATAAGTATAATAATTTGAGTCTTTCAATTTATCATTTAAACTAATATAAATATTATTTAAGTTGATCATCATATTAATGTTTGATGATTATCATCAAATATATCATAAAAAAGAACCACCAGTTGAGACAAGGTCGTTCTCTTTCAGTATACAAAATAAAAAAAGAAAGGGAATAGAATGACTATTCCCTCACATGGACTGGCAGCGTGCTATTTTCGCAGTTGCCTACTATCTTCGCCGCTGTGATGCTTAACTTCTGTGTTCGGCATGGGTACA
>NZ_NFLD01000048.1:0-12438 GCF_002160725.1 Massilimicrobiota sp. An142
CTATAATATAAAAGGTGGTGCAGTTGCGTATATTCAATAATATCATCTCAGTGGTGTAGTTATTGAAATTGGTGGTGCACTTTATGCTATTGATGGTGCAGTTTATTGCAAATAATCATATCTACCATTTTTGAAAAATCAGTAAAAAGAATGATAAGAATTAACAATAATGAAATCATATAACCAACATACCAAATCTTCTTATTCTTTTTCATTTTCAATCTCCTCCTCATAAATGAAAATATCTTCAATGCTCATATGAAAATATCGTGCAATTTTAAAGGCTAATATGATTGATGGATTATATCGTCCATTCTCTAAAGAACCTATTGTTTGCCTAGAAACCTCAACAGCAATTGCCAAATCTTCTTGCTTTATGCCTTTTTCCTTTCTTAATTTTTCTATTCTATTTTTCAGAACAATCACCCCATTACGGAAAGTTTACTTTCCATTCTTCTCATTTTATTTTAAAATATACAATCATTTATGTCAAGTAAGCTTTCCATTTATTTATTTCTTTTTACCTTCTCCTTTCATCATTTTATTTTTCTAGGTGTCATTATTTCAAGTGATTATAGTCTTATACATAATTATAAATGAAATCTAATGATATGAAAAAAGAACAATCTATTGAAATTGTTCCTTTTTAACACGTTTTAAAATCTCAATTGCAACAAGTCCTGTTAAAATTCCTGTTGGAATAGATGTGATAAGTAATGGTAAAACATAAACCATGATACCTGCAAATGAAAATATAAAAGCAACAACAGCGACTTGTCCAATATTATGAAAGATAGCTGACACAATAGATGTAGAAACCATTGGTAGTTTTACAAATTTATAAATAATAGCTAAAGCTAAACTGCTTAAAAAAACACCACCACAACTAATAAAGAATGGATTCTGCATAAAAATACCTGTTAATAAACTAGAAACCAGAACTCTAAATATATTCACAATAAACATTTCTTTAATACCATAAAGATGAATAACGACTAAAGAAATAATATTAGCTAGCCCTAGCTTTGCACCAACTGGCAAAGGAACAGGAATTGCTGCTTCTACTGTATGTAAAACAATCGCAATCGCACTTAACAAGGCTAAATAAACCATTTTTCTTGTTTTTTTATGATTCATACTGCACTCCTTTTTTGTATATAATCTAAAGCAATCTGCTTTAAAGTTTGATATTGTTTATTCACTTTAAAATCTACAGGATTTAAACGTTGAAATGAGCGTTCAACCCAATGGTTGTCTTGAATATATTGAATACTTTCTTGAAAATACAAATCAAAAATAAAAGCAATATAAGATAACCACATATCAATATGTGTGTGTCGATCAGGCGCATAAATCAACTGTTGATGTGAAAACTGTTGATAAATTTTTTCAGAAATCTGTTCATGATTCACCTCATCTAAAGATATATATAATATATCCTCTATTTTTTCTTCTTCTTTTACTCTAAAATTATCTAATTTATCTGCATCTCTTATTAAATGAATAAATAATAATGTTTTCTCATCAAAACCATCTTCTACCTGATAACGATTATGCTGTTCAATAGCGTGCTTAATAATATCATCATATTGATCATCCTCAATAAACTCTCTAATAAGCCCTTCATCAAACAGCAACTGACTAGAAAATAAGGCATGATCAATTGTTTTATGATCAGCAAAGCTTTGATATCTCATCCATTGTTCAAAACGTCCAATATCATGAAGCAAAGCAATGAGTGAAGCTAAATCACTATCTTCTTTTGACAAATGGAGCTTATGACACAAATATTCACTACACTCCATAACTTTATAAGTATGAATGATTTTTAAACGAATAGATGGAATTGTAGAATCATAATGACTGATATATTTTTGAAAAGCCTTTTGAGCCTTTAGTAAATCAATCATGATGAATCACCTCCAAAAGTTTCTGTAAATCTTCTACCTCCATTTGACCTGGGGCAGACGCTTGATTCACACTGGCAAATGTCATGGCAGAACCTGTTAATTCTCCGACAATTCTTGAAATTTTCCCGATTGATCCCATAGACATTGTGACAATAGGTCGAGAAAGTCTGTGTGACATCTCCATTGTTATATTTAATAAGTCGACCACATCTTGATAACGATGTGGCATAACAGCTATTTTACATAGATCTGCACCGAGAATTTCCATATTCTCTAAATATTGTTTCATTTCCTGAATCTTTGGTGTCTGTTCAAAATCATGATATGACATCAGAACTTTCACATGATTTTGATGTGCTATATCAACCATTTGACAAACCAACACATTGCCACTCATCAATTCTACATCAATCATATCAATACATTGACTTTGACATGCTGTTTTGACAAGTGCAAGATATGCTTCATCACTTAATTGGATTTGTCCCCCTTCTCTAGCAGAACGATATGTCAATAATAGTGGTTTTTCAGTTTGATTTCTAATTTGCATCAGTAAATCCTGGACTTTTTGTAAATCATGAATATCCTGATAAAAATCAATACGTAATTCTATAATATCAAATAGATAGGACTGTAAAAACTGAATCTGTTTCAATATAGAAGATGTTGTTGTTTCTACAACAGGAATACAAACTTTAGGTTTCCCTTCACCTATCTTCAATTGTCGAACTTGACATACACTCATAATTCTCCTCCTGATGACATGCTTCTAGAAACAAAGAAATTTCTTTTACTGTTTCCTGAAATGCATCTCTTAATAAAAAATGATTGCCATGTTGAATAATTTTCACAATTCCATAAGGTAATGACTCCCCTATATGGTTTGTATCTTTTGCATCAATCATATCAAATTCTCCTGCTAAAACCAAAACAGGAACATGAATCTGTTGAAGCTGTTTATACTCAATTTGAGGCTGTGTTAACATTAATTTATATAGTCGAAATGTTAATCTGGCTTTCTTTTGATAAATAGAAAAAATAGCTAGACATATCATTTGTAAATAAAAAGTCAAACGATAAAATCTTTTGATATAGCGTGGTTTGGTATTCGTACCAATAGATACAATATGCTTTAAACGTGAATCCTGCATTCCTAACATAAGTGAAACAATACCACCATCACTAAATCCTATCACATCGTATGCAGCAATGTTTAATTCATCCATAACAGCCATAACATCTTGACACATCTGCTGGTATGAGAGTTCCCCTGCATGAACACTTTGCCCATGATAACGAGAATCTATACATATACATTGATATTGTTTTGATAAGAGATTGACTGCCTGATCAAAAATATGATGATCTTCGCCATTACCATGTAAAAATACTACAGGAAATCCCTGTCCAGTCACTTGATAATAAATGTCTTTCATTTTGGTTCACCTTTTTCATTATAATCATTTTTCCTGTTTGAGTAAAACACTTTCTTTTTAAATATATAAAATCCTGAAAACTCTATTTCAATAACATCATTAATAAAAAACAAATCACTATAATGTGATTTGCTTTTTTATTAATTATAATCATCTTCAATTAAACCATCATCAGAATCTTCTTCAGATGCATCTTCTTCATCATCAGCATAAATATCATTCATATCAATATGCACTTCATCAAATTTATGACGACTTCTTAAATCCCAGCGATTTTCACCTACTGTAATAAAACGTCCATCTAAAGTAATGTTTGTATAAAATAAAGATTCATTTTCATCTTTATCTTCTTGATTAAATCCTTTGATTTCAGAAACTTCCTGCCATAATTTATAAAAATCAACTGGCTTTTTTTTCTTTGTCATTAAATCAAATGCAACATCTACCATTGAACTTTGTCTATAATCAATCATAATATCCTCCTACATTTTTTCTGGTGCATTCACACCAATTAAATTTAATGCATTTTTTAAAGTGATTTGAGCAGCTTTCACTAAAGCTAATCTTTGTGATGATAAATCAAGATGATTTTCATCAATTACATAACAATCATTATAGAACGAATGAAATAATTGCGCAAGTTTTTGAATATAATTTGCGATTTTATGAGGAGCTCTTTGTTTAGCACTTTCAATCACTTCATCTCTAAATTCATTAATGTGTTTAACCAATTCAATTTCTTTTTCATGAACCAATAATTCATAATGATTGGCAACTTCGATATGAGCCTGCATAGCCTGTCTTTCAATTGAGCACATTCTTGCATGAGCATATTGTGCATAGTAAACAGGATTATCATTTGACTGAGATTTAGCTAAACCTAAATCAAAATCAAATGGTGAGCTTGCTGCTTTAGATGCAAAGAAATAACGTGTTGCATCAACTCCGATATCTTCAATTAAATCTTTGATTGTCACAGCATTACCAGTACGTTTACTCATTTTGACAACTTCACCATTTTCAACCATACGAACCATCTGCATAATATCAATGTTGAGTTGATCTGCATTATAACCTAATGCCTGTATAGCAGCTTTCATACGTTGAATGTAACCATGATGATCTGCACCTAACAAGTCAACAAGATACTGATATCCTCGATCCAACTTATTTAAATGATATGCAATATCAGGAGTCAAATATGTATAGCTTCCATCACTTTTAATTAAAACACGGTCTTTATCATCACCAAATTCAGTAGATTTAAACCATAAAGCCCCTTCACTTTCATAAGTATATCCCTGATCTTTTAACTTTTGAATTGTGGGTTCAATTTTATTATTTTCATATAATGATGTTTCACTAAACCAGACATCATGTTGAACTCTAAATTCCTTTAAAATATCTTTGATTTTCTGTAATTCATGTTCTGTCCCAATTTTTCTAAAATAAGCAATGGCTTCCTCTTTAGGAATATTTAAGAATTTATCACCAAATTCTTCTTTCAAATTTTCTGCAATTTGAATAATATCTGGTCCATGATACCCATCTTCTGGAAGTGAGGCATCTTGTCCAAAAGCCTGTAAATATCTGGCATATAATGATAAAGCTAAATTTGTAATCTGATTACCAGCATCATTAATATAATACTCACTTGTCACATCATAACCAGCAGCTTTCATAATACGACAAATACTATCACCAACCGCAGCTCCTTTCGCATGTCCTAAGTGAAGATCACCTGTTGGATTAGCAGATACGAATTCAATATTATATTTAATCCCTTGACCAAAATCAGAATATCCATAATGATCTTGTTCATCTAAAACATCTTTAATCACTGATGTCATAGCATCTTTCTTTAAAAAGAGATTGATAAAACCAGGCCCAGCTATTTCTACACGTTCAATATGTCCTGCTTCTAAATCTAATGCATCAATAATAGACTTAGCAATCTCTCTTGGATTTCTTCTTAAAACTTTTGTTAATTGCATTGCCATATTTGTAGAATAATCTCCATGAGCTTTATCTTTAGGAATTTCTATTACAATCTGTTCAAGGGGATAATCTTCCACAAATTTTAAATCAATAATTGCTTTTTGTAAGACCTTCTTTAATGAAAGTTCTATTTTATTAACAGCCATAGTATCCTCCTTCTTATCATACTTTTAATACAATATCATATTTGACGATATAGTCAACATTTTTTCTACATTAATGGTGCAAATAACCTTAAAAAAGCTTCATATATTCCTCTAAAACGACGACTATCTTTAAGCGTGACTTTTTGACTTAATGCTAATGTTTCTTTAAAATCTTTCGAAATATCTTTAATGACAGATTTTTGGGTCACCATCACATTACATTCAAAGTGTAAATACAAGCTACGATAATCAAAATTAATGGTACCAACGGTTGCTATTCTTTGATCACATAAAACCATTTTGGCATGTAAAAAACCAGGTTTATACTCATAGAATTCAACCCCTTCTTTCATTAACGAGTAATAATAAGAACGTGTCACATGATACACATTTCTTTTATCTGGAATCCCAGGAGTAATGACTTGAATGCGCACCCCTTTTCTTCTTGCCAGTAAAAAAGCTTTCATCATTGTTTCATCAATAATAAAATAAGGCGTCATGATAAGAATTTCTTTTTGAGCCTGATTAATAAGATTCAAATATATGTTTTCACCCGTTTCTTCATGGTCAACGGGTGAGTCTCCATAAGCCACTACATATCCATCCTGCTGAATCGGTGGCAATTGATGAGGTTGATACTGTGTATAATCATCATCTTGATGTTTATAGGCATTCCATGTTGATAAAAACATGGTTGTTAAATTCCAGACACCTTGTCCCTCTAAACGAATACCTGTATCTTTCCAATGCCCAAAACGCACTTTCACATTAATGTATTCATCAGCCAGATTAAAACCACCACTATATCCAATATTTCCATCTATAATACAAATTTTACGATGATCTCGATGATTCATCCTGGCAGAAACAAGCGGTATAAATGGATTAAAGACAACACATTGAATTCCCAGTTGTTCTAACTTTTTTTCAAAATGATAAGGAAGTGTTGTTATACTGCCAACATCATCATAAATAAAACGAACTTCTACACCTTCCTGAACTTTTTGAGCGAGAATTTTTAAAATATTTTCAAACATCAATCCTTCAGATACAATAAAATATTCCATAAATATATATTTTTTAGCCTGACTGATATCTTTCAATAAATCTCCATAACAATAGTCACCTAACGAATAATAGCGACACTTTGTTCTGAGATAAGTTCCATATCCCAAATCAGATAAATAATGAAGCGCATCCTGTTTGGACTCTGTTAGGGTTTTGGAAACATCATCTTCTAACAAGGCAACTTGACTGATTTCATCTAAAGCAGGCTGTAAAATTCTACGTATCTTATGAGATGGTTTCTTATTTCCAATCAATAAATATAATAATCCCCCAAACATTGGGAATAATAAAACAACAATAATCCATGATATCTTATAAGAAGGATTTTCATCTTTATTAACTAACCATAAGACAACCATCAAACTGATCAATCGCATCAGATAATGAATCCAAGAATAATGTTCCATTAATTCTCTACCTATAAAAAATACCCATAATATTTGAATCAAGATAAGAAAACCAAACACAAAAATACGATTTAAAAATATTTTAAATATTTTCATGTTCGTCCACCAGACAATAGGCTTTCATTGTAATCATGATATAAACTGTAGAAATTAACCCATGCTGATCATACAATTCATATTTCAATTTCATGCTATCTTGATTATTTTGAAATTTCAGTAACTTTGTTTTTAAAGCAATTGAACCATAAGGTAATTGATATTGATTCCAAAGTGGTTTTTCTTTATGAAATTTTAAAAGTGAATTTCCATGTTGTAAATGCACTTCCTGATCATCATAAGATATTTGAATATGTCCTTCAGGTGTATCAAAATCAAGACTTGTTTTTTGATCTTGATGAAATAATCCTTTGGCTTTATATTCAATTTTATGCTGATCATGATCTTGCTTAAAAATTGCTTTATAATGAATTTGTTTTGTTTGATACATTTGACATCACCGCCTACATTATAACAAAACCATAACGAGAAAGTCACGTTTTATTTCTTATTCCCATATTTTCCATGAATCATGAATATTATTCATAAATATCGGCAAAAATGAAAAAATGAGGTGATAAGTCATGATCAAATGTATCAAATGGTTAAGAAGAATCATTATTGCTGGTTTTGTATTTATGATAAGTGTTTATTCTATAAGTTATATCATTGAAGCTCCTGATTTGAATGGTGGTCATATTATGAGAATGTATGATCAAAATCAACAACTTTTTTATCAATCTCAACAACAAAGTAATGATGTACAGCTCAAAGATGTTTCACCTTATTTTTTAAAGAGTATTGTGGCTATTGAAGATCATCGTTTTTATGAACATCGTGGTTTTGATCCCGTTGGTATTTTACGTGCTATTAAAGCCAATATCAGTGAAAATGGTCGTGTTGAAGGAGCCAGCACAATATCCCAGCAATATGCCAGATTAATGTTTTTAAATAATGACAAGACATGGTCTAGAAAAATCCAAGAAGCTTTTTTAACTGTTCGTCTAGAAACACATTATAATAAGGATACAATTTTACAAGGTTATATTAATACTGTTTATTTTGGACATGGTATTTATGGTATTCAAAATGCCAGTCTATACTATTTTAATAAACAACCCCGTGATTTAGATTTAAATGAAGCCAGTATGTTGGCTGGAGTCATTAATGGTCCTGAGTATTATTCACCATTTAAAGATATCAAAGCAGCTAAACAAAGACAAAAAATCGTTTTAGATGCAATGGTTCATGAAAAACAGATTACACAACAACAGGCAAATCAGGCTTATCAAAGTGAATTCAAACTCAATCCTCATCCATCTTCTACCATCCAATTTGCTTATCCCTATTATCGTGATACGGTTATAAGTGAGTTAAAAAAGCTTGGCTTTTATAAAGAAGAATATGTCAATCAGGGTTTAAATATACAGACAAGTTTAAATCCCCAAATCCAAGATCAGCTCAATCAAACCATTACCGAACAAATGAAAGATCGAGAGGAATTAGAAGTCTCTAGTATCATATTAGATAGTCAGACATCTGAAGTCTTAGCATTGGTGGGTGGTAAAGATTATGCCATTTCACAATTCAATCGTGCAACCCAAGCTTCACGTCAGGTTGGTTCTACTATCAAACCATTACTTTATTATATTGCTTTAGAAAATGGTTTTACGCCTATTACCAAATTCAAAAGTGAACCCACTACTTTTCAATTAGAAAATGGAAAAACATATACACCAACCAATTTCAACAAAAAATATGCCAATGATGATGTTACAATGGCACAGGCGATTGCGGTGAGTGATAATATTTATGCAGTGAAAACACATATGTTTTTAGGAGAACAGGCATTAGTGAATACACTTTCTCAATTTGGATATCAACATATTTCTCCTCATCCTTCTCTTGCCTTAGGAACTTTAAATACCAATGTTTATGATTTTTCTGCTATTTATACCACACTTGCTCATCAAGGTATTTACAATGATGTTCATACGATTACCAAGATTACAAATAATAATGGTGATGTTTTGTATGAATATAAGCCTCAAAACAAACAGCTTTTAAATAAGGATACCTGTTTAATGATGAGTCAATTATTAACTGCACCTTTTGAAAAGTCCTTTCAATCCTATACAACACCTACGATGGTTAATTATCCTACAAACACAACATTTGCCACGAAAACTGGTTCAACACCTTATGACTCTTTATGTGCAGGCTATAATCCACAATATACTATTTTAAGCTGGTGTGGCTATGATGATAATCGTGAAATGAATATGACTTCAGATACAAGAATTCCAAAAGTCATTTTCCAGACAATGGCAAACTTTATGCAAAAAGAAGAACTCTGGTATGAGCCATCATCAGAACTCAAAAAAATACCAATCAACCCATTGACTGGAGATTATCAGGAAAATGGACTTGTTTATTGGTTTAAAGATAGTGCATAATCAAATCCAAATAACCTTTCCATAGTATTGATTTTTATCCATTTATATCTATTTCATGATGAATAACAGTCAACTTTCTTCACAAAAATAATTCAAAGATTTTCTATTTACATATTTTGACGAGTATGTTAATATAATGGCAATGAGGGAGTAGTCTCACAATATGTGTGATGTTATCAACAATCGCGAATAATTTATTATTCTGGTGCATCTTAAAGACAAGACTCGTTAAAGACATATAAATCTTTAGCGAACTTGTCTTTTTTGTTTGTTGAAGATGAAAAATGGAGGAAAAAGTATGTATTATCAAAAAAGTATTGATCAAACATTAAATGATTGTCAGACAACAAAATCGGGTTTATCAACTCAAGAAGCTTTGTCAAGACAAGCAAAGTATGGCAAAAATGAATTGGCTGAAAAGAAAAAAGAAAGTCCTTTCTTGATTTTCTTAAAACAATTTCAAGATTTATTAGTTATTATATTAATTATTGCCGCCATTATCTCTGGATTAAGTGGTCAGCTGGAAAGTACACTTGTTATTGTTGTGGTCATTGTCATTAATGCAATTTTAGGAACAGTTCAAACATTAAAAGCTGAAAAATCATTAGAAAGTTTAAAGAAACTTTCTATTCCTAAAGTCAAAGTTTTACGTGATGGACAATTATGTGAATTAAATTCTAACGAATTAACAATTGGTGATATTGTTCAAATTGAAGCTGGTGATGTTGTCAGTGGTGATGGTCGTATTATTGAATCAGCATCCCTTCAAATTAACGAAAGTGCCTTGACTGGTGAGGTTGATAGTGTTGATAAAATCACTGATACTATTGAACAGGAAGTCATTGTTGGAGATCAGAAAAATATGGCTTTTTCTGGAAGTTTAGTCACAAATGGTACAGGACGTTATATTGTAACAAGCATTGGAATGAATACTGAAATAGGTAAAATCGCTTCTATGTTAAATGAAGCGAAAGATCGTAAAACACCTTTACAAAAGAGTTTAGATGATTTCAGTGGTAAATTATCTGTTGCGATTATGATTATTTGTGCCATTGTTTTGGCTTTAAATATTTTCTTAGCTCATGAATCTTTACTTGATGCTTTAATGATTGCTGTTGCCTTAGCTGTAGCTGCTATTCCTGAAGCTTTAAGTTCTATTGTGACAATTGTTTTATCTATGAGTACACAAAAAATGGTCAAAGAAAATGCCATTATTAAAAATTTGAATTCAGTTGAAAGTTTAGGTTGTGTATCTGTTATCTGTAGTGATAAAACAGGAACTTTAACACAAAACAAAATGACACCACAAACAATCTATTTAAATAACAAATTATTAGAAATTGATGATTTAGATAGTCATCATCATGATCACAATGTTTTATTAAAAGCATGTTTATTATGTAATAATGCTGTGATTAATGGAGATCAGAGAATTGGAGATCCAACTGAATTAGCTTTAATTGATTTGGTTCATCTTCATACACAAAATGATTCAGAATTTGAAAATACTGCTATTCGTCAAAACGAATTACCATTTGATTCAGATCGTAAATTAATGAGTGTTTCTTCTTTAAATCATTTATATACAAAAGGAGCACCAGATGTTATTTTACAAAGATGTACATCTATCCTTATCAATGGACAAAAAGAAACATTAACAGAACGTTATAAAAACGAAATCCTTCAACAAAATCAAAATTATGCGAATGAAGGATTACGTGTCTTAGGTTTTGCATATAAAGATTTAGATAGTCATGATATTCAATTAGATGATGAAAACAATCTAACATTTGTTGGTCTTGTTTCCCTAATGGATCCGCCAAGACCAGAAAGTGCTGATGCCGTTGCGAAATGTAAAATGGCAGGTATTAAGCCTATTATGATTACGGGTGACCATGTTGTGACTGCCAGAAGCATTGCGAAAAAGATTGGTATTTATGAAGATGGTGACTTATCTATTGATGGTCAACAATTAAATCAAATGAGTGATGAAGAATTAGATGAAAAATTAACACACATCAGTGTTTATGCACGTGTTGCTCCTGAACATAAGATTCGTATTGTCAAAGCCTGGCAAAAACGCGGAGATATTGTAGCCATGACTGGTGATGGTGTCAACGATGCTCCAGCACTTAAACAAAGTGATATTGGAGTTGCTATGGGAATTACGGGTACTGAAGTTTCTAAAGATGCTGCGAATATGATATTAACAGATGATAACTTCTCTACTATTGTCAAAGCTGTTATTACTGGACGTAATGTTTACCGTAATATCAAAAACTCTATCAATTATTTATTATCTGGTAACTTTGCAGGAATTATTTGTGTATTTGTCGCTTCACTTCTTTTATTACCTACACCTTTCTTCCCTGTTCACTTATTATTTATGAATCTTATTACCGACTCTTTACCTGCAATTGCGATTGGTATGGAATCTGGACGTAATGATGTTTTAAAAGAAAAACCACGTAAAGCTGATGATTCTATTCTTAACAAATCAACTTTCTTCCAAATCAGTTATGAAGGTATTGTTATTGCTATTTGTACAATGTGTGCATACTTAACTGGATTAAAAGGAGATCCTTTAACAGCTTCTACAATGGCCTTTGCAACAATCTGTTTAGCTCGTTTATTACATGGTTTCAATTGTCGTAGTTCTCAACCACTATCAAAAATTGGTTTCTTTACAAACCGTTCAAGCATTATTGCATTTATTATTGGTTTTGCATTACTACACTTCATCTTATTTGTTCCAGCAATGCATGGATTATTTATGATTCATACAATTTCTATAAATCAACTTCTTGTTATTTATGGATTCGCTCTTTTACCAACAATTATTATTCAAGCGAAAAAAATGTTAATTGAATAGGGGCTAAGAATTAATATCTTTCGCCCCTTTCACAACACTTATCCCGAATTATTGATTATCCCGAAAAACAGGTTTTTCCAATGAAAAATCAAGTAAAATTCGGGATAAT
>NZ_NFLD01000049.1:0-12207 GCF_002160725.1 Massilimicrobiota sp. An142
CTTCACCTCGATATAAGTATAGCACTGATGAAAATATCATGTTTTATTTTAAAGGGCTTTAACACCGTTTTTATGGAGTTAAAATCAATTACCAACATTTAACTGAAGTTAAATTTTATGCAAAAAAAAAGAAAGCCTTTCGACTTTCATTACTGTTTCTTTAAAGCTGTTCCAAAATGTAAAGCAATATAAGCTAATTCATGTTCATTAAATCTTTTATGATAATGTTCATTGACAATATCATTGAAAATTTCTGCACACTTATATTCTAATTGGAATTGAGCTTGAATTTTATCTTTTAATGGGTTGTTAGTGAGTTGATGATTGTTTTGTAAACGATCTAAAGCAGGATAGAAATGAAGTGTTATACCTGTATAGAATTCTTTGTTTTTTCTTAAATCTAATTGAAGATCGGCTTCAATACGGTTGATTGTTTCATTAATAATATCTTCAGTTTCATCATCACATAAATCAAACTCACAATTAAAATCAATATCTAACAGATTAATATTTGCTAAATACATAGTGACATATTGAATTTGATTTTCATCAATTTCAACATGAAATTGTTGATCTAACTGATCAATAATTTGTTTAGAAACACCATAATATTCATGACTTTTTAAATGATTAATCTGACTTTCACTTGTTGGAATATAAGTTCCATTGATTTCTCTAGAAATACATAAAGAAAGATGAATAATTAAGTTATCAAAAGAAACATCAGATATTTCAATATTGTGATCTTGAATAACCTTTCTCACAATATTTTCAATGATTTCTTTTCTATTTTCAAATTGACTGTCTAATTCTATAACCATAATACCTGTACCTCGCTTTTCATATGATATATTATTTGAATTCAAAAGTCTACCATAAAAAAATTTTTTCTTAAAATGAAACATATACTTCAACATATTCACAATTTGTCATAAATCTTATAGGAAATCCCCATGAACCATAACCACTGGAAACAATTAATGAATGATGATCTTGTACCAATAAACCATAATCATTATCATAAAGCAAATTGGTAATGACATTTCCAGGAAAAATCTGTCCAGCATGTGTATGACCTGAAAGCTGAATATCAGCATATTTTTGATTTTCTTTATATCGACCAGGGTTGTGATCTAAAACAATGGTTGGTAGTGAACTATCCATATTTTCACAAATTGTATCTATGGAAGTTGAAGAATGTAAACTGACATCTTCTCGTCCTATTATATTAAACAGTCCATCAATACATACAAATTTTTCATTTAAATAAGTGATTTTGTATTTTTGATAAAGTTTTTGACTAGATAGAGAAATGTATTTTTCATGGTTACCATCAATTGCATAAATACCATATTTGCAATGAGCAGCAGATAATATTTTTAATGTTTGTTCGATATAGTCTTGAGGAGAATTTTCATCAAATATATCACCACCCAAACAAATGAGGTCATATTGATTTTGATTTAATGTATCAACAAGATTTTTGATTTGTTGAGGGCTTGTTCCACTACCAATATGAATATCACTTATAAAGACTATTTTTAATGATGAAAGAGTCGTATTTTTAGGAATAGTGACATGGTAATCTGTGATCTCTTTATGAAAATGAGAGCTATATCCTAAACCAGTTATAGAAATAGATACAAGTAAAAGACATATTATAAAAAAAGAATGATGTTTATGATGAATGATATGACACCATAAATGATATAAACCAATCCATATAAAAAAACAAAAAGAGCATAGGATATAAAAATTTATTATATTGTTCCAAACAAACCATAAAGAGGATGTTGGTTGAAAAATGACTTCTATAAGAAGTGTTATGATGGCTATAAGTGTTAAAATAGATAAAGTATAACGCCAACTTTTTTTCATATGTTCAAATATACGAAGAAAATATAGAAAAGGTGTTATAATAAGAAATAAGGATAGGAGTGTATAAAATATAATCATCATAAAAACCTCTTTTCTTTTTTTACAAGTATAACATAATTGAACAAAAAATAAAGGTTGCTTTCAATGAAGTCATATGATAGTATTAAAAAAGATAGAGGTGCAAGAGTTAAGAGTTCTTTTATCAATAGATGCAACTAAAAAGAAGGAGGAACGATTGCCGAAGGGATAATTATTTGCATGTGATTATTGCCTGGGGGTATAGAGAATATCTATATCACTGTCACTTTGTAATGAAGTGGTGTGCTATTGCCTTAATAAAATAATATTTATTATTGCAATGGTACCATTGCAATTTTTTATTTTAAAGAAGGTGGAAATATTGAAATTGATTGAATCAGATCATCATATTATTCAAGTTAAATTCATGAATGTAGAAAAGAATTCATTATTTGTTGGAGATATTTTTCAAACCATTTCTTCAATGAATGTCAATATAGATATGATTTCTGAAGTGATGTTAGAAGATGAAATGCGTATTGATTTTACATGTAGTCAAGACGATCAGAAAAATTTAGATCGTGCTTTATCGTTGATAAGATCAAAACATCCACGTATGCAAATTTATCAAAATAGACAAGTTGCGAAAATTAAACTGGAAAGTCATGAAATGAAAGATGAAGTAGGTGTTGCTGCAATGTTATTTACATTATTAGGGAAACATCAAATTCCTTTACTTCAAGTCACAACATCAGAAGTATCTATTTCATGTGTGATTCCATTGGAATATGTTGATTTAGCTTTGTCAGAAATTCAAAATGAATATAAATAGGAGGAAAATTATGGAACCAATTTTTGAAGGAAGTGCAGTTGCGCTTGTATTACCAATGTTAGATGATGGAAGCATTGATTATGATGGCTTTAAAAGACAAGTGCAAAGAATGATTGATGGTGGAGTACAAGCTCTTTTAGTGAATGGAACAACTGGAGAAACACCAACAATTCATATTGATGAAGAATTTGAATTAACAAAGATTGTCATGGAAATGACAAAAGGAACAGGTGTGAAAGTGATTGCGGGAGCTGGTTCAAATGATACAGAAACAGCTTTGAAAAAAGCAAAGTTTGCAAAAGAAGTTGGCGCAGATGCTATTTTAGTTGTAACACCTTATTATAATAAGACAAGTCAAAGAGGTTTAATTGATCATTATACTTATATTGCAGATCGTGTTGATATTCCAATGATTATATATAATGTACCAGGTCGTACAGGAATGAATATTGCAGTAGATACAGTTGTAGAACTTGCTAAACATAGAAATATTAAGGCTATGAAAGATGCAACTGATAATATTGCTTATGCTATGGATGTTTTAACACATACAAAAGATTTAGATTTTGATATGTATAGTGGCTGTGATGATAATATTTTACCGTTTATTGCTGCGGGAGGAAAAGGGGTCATTTCTGTTTTATCTAATCTTTATCCAAGAGAAACAGAAAGATTTGCTCAAGCTGTGCTACATGGTGATATGGATTTAGCTAGACAAATGGCATATGATTTCAATGATGTCAGCAAATATTTATTTATTGATGTCAATCCAATTATGCCTAAGGCTGCACTGAAAAAAATGGGTGTATGTGGTGAAATGGTCAGAAGACCATTAATCCCAACAACAGAAAAAAATAAACAATTATTATTTGATGCTATGGAAAGATTTGAAAAGAAGGGCTATTAATATGAATGTATTGGTTTATGGTTTTGGTTTAATGGGTAAAAAAGTAACGCAAGCAGTGAGAGATAACGCCCAAATGAATTTAGTTGGTGTTGTTTCTCCTGTCTTTGATGCGAAAATTGATGAAAAAATGTATGCATCTTTAAATGAAGTTCATGAAAAAGTAGATGCTATTATTGATTTTTCGCATCCAGATAATTTAAATGATATTTTAAAATTTGGTGTTAGAAATCATTGTGCACTTGTTCTAGCAACTACAGGATATAGTGAACAACAAATTTTACATATTGAAGAAGCATCTTCACAAATTCCTATTTTTCAATCATATAACACATCTTTTGGTGTTTCTATGTTAACAAAGATTGTCAAAGAAGTAGCAAAAGAATTTTATGAAAATGGATATGATATTGAAATTATTGAAAAACATCATAATCAAAAAATTGATGCACCAAGTGGAACAGCTAAACTTTTATATGATGTGATTCATGAAGATATTGAAGAGACAAAAGAAGTTTATGATCGTTCTACTGTTCATCATAAACGTGAAAGAAATGAAGTTGGTATTCAATCTGTGCGTGCTGGAACAATTTTTGGTGAACATAGTGTTTTATTTGCGGGACATGATGAAATTATTGAAGTCAAACATACAGCTTTATCAAAAGAAGTTTTTGTACAAGGGGCTATTTCAGCATGTTTGAAGATTGCTGATAAAGAAAATGGTTTATTTAGTTTAAAGAATTTATATTAAAGGGGAAGAACAATGGTTTTACAGACACAGTTTGCTCAAATTAGGGATCGTAGTTTATATATTGATGATGTCAATGCAATGGATTTAGTTAAAAAATATGGAACGCCACTTTATGTTATGAGTGAAGGACATATAAGACATCAATTTGAAGAATTAAAAACAAAGTTTTTAGATAAGTATGATAATGTTTTGCCATTATTTGCTTCAAAGTCATTTAGTTGTTTAGAAATATATAAAATTGCTAGTGAATATGGTATTGGTATTGACTGTGTGAGTGCAGGAGAGATTTCTATTGCCTTAAAAGCTGGTTTTGATCCTCATAAAATTTATTTCCATGGAAATAATAAACTTCCATCTGAAATAGATTATGCGATAGCTCATGATGTTGATCATTTTGTGATTGATAATTTTTATGAGATAGAATTAATTGAAAAAATAGCAACTCAATACGATAAAACCATTTATGCAACTGTAAGAGTTGTGCCAGAAATTAAAGCTGGTGGACATGGATATATTCAAACTGGACATAAGGATACAAAGTTTGGTTTCAGTGCTAGAAATGGCATTTATTTAAAAGCTATCCAACAAATTGCCGATTCTACACATATTGAATTTGAAGGTATACATTGCCATATTGGTTCACAGGTTTTTGATTTATATGCTTATATCAGTGCTATGCATCGTTTTGTACGTTTTGCCTATGAAATATATGATCAATTAGGTATTATGGTGAAAAAGATAAATGCTGGTGGTGGATATGGAATTGCCTATACCAAAAAAGATGAACCACTAGAATTTGAAACAATCACTTCTGAAATCATGAATATTATTAAAGATGGTTATGATAAACGTGGTTGGGAAATGCCAATGGTACTTGTAGAACCAGGACGTTATGTTGTTGGTAATGCTGGAATTACATTATATACAGTAGGAGCAGTCAAAGACATTCCAGATGTTCGTACTTATATGAGTGTTGATGGTGGAATGACGGATAATATTAGAACAGCTTTATATGATGCACAATATGATGGTATTATCGTTAATAAAGCTTATGAACGTCGTGATACAAAAGTGACTGTTGCTGGAAAGGTTTGTGAATCTGCTGATATTGTTGTTAAAGACATTATGTTACCATATCCTGAACCTGGTGATATCTTTGCTCAATTTTCAACAGGGGCCTATCATTATTCCATGTCTTCTAACTATAATCAGTTACCAAAGCCAGCTGTTGTTTTTACATATCAGGGCAAAAGTAAATTAGTGATTAGAAGACAGACTTTTGATGATTTAATTGCTTTTGATGTACAGGAAGACTATCAATAAGAGGAAGAAACATTATTCTTTCTCTTTTTTGATACTTTGTAAAAATGCATTCAAACTTTTATTTTGAGAGTTTTTATGCCAAATCAGATAAATATGGAATTGTTGAGAAAAGTCTTTTAAAGGTAAAAAGCAAAGATATTTTTGATAAGCATAATAATCTTCAACAAATTGGGCTAAGATAGCAGTATCCTGACTAATAGCTAAATGCATGAAAAGAGTATCTAAATCATGGCTTTTAAAATCAGGATGACTTGTATCCATAATCACATGTGTTTGATTTTTTATATCAAAATAGTCTAAAGAAGGATATGAAGATAAAATATGATTTTTATTCATAGCAACAACAAGAGAATAAGAATAAATATGGAGATAATCAAACTGATCTTCAAAAGGAATAGGATCATGACCAACTCTAGCAGTAAATACACAATCAACTTTATGATTTTTTAACAGCTCTTCAATTTCTTGTCTAGAATCACGATAAAGGTGAATATCCATATGTTTATTGTGTTGATAAAAGTTCTGAATATTTTTAATCATAATGCAATGTTCAATGCCTTTTAAATATCCAATTCTTAATTGACCAAAATTTTCATGATGTAAATATTGAATCATTTGATAACATTCTTGATTTGCTTCCAAGACTTTAAGAGCACTTTTTAAAAAGATTTTTCCTTGTTGAGTTAACTGAACATGCTTTTTGTTTCTTATAAACAAATGAAAACCAAGTGTTTCTTCTAAATGTTTAATATGATTACTAACAGCTGTTTGAGAAATAAATATTTTGTAAAGTTTAAAGTTTTAGAAACTTCGACAAAGCATTTTAATTGTTGAATATTCATAGAAAAACTCCTTTATTATAACTTTTAGTTATTATATTATATCGTTTTTATATGAGACAATTATAATAAATTGATTAAAATAAGTATAAATTGAAGGAGTTAGATTATGAAAAAAATCATTATTTATATTATTGGTTTAAATTTTTTAGCATTAGGAATTGTATTGAATATTTCTACAGGACTAGGAGTTGCTGCATTATCAAGTTCCATTTATACAACAAGTCAAATATTTCATATATCATTAGGAACAGCCTCTATTATCTGGTATATTGTGTTTGTTGGAATACAATGTTTATTATCAAAGAAAATAACTAAGGAATACCTTTTAGAAATACCGCTATCTTTTGTATTTGGTTATCTTAATGACTTTTATGATTATATCATTCATATAGCACCATCATCTTTTATACATTCATTGTTACTATTATGTATTGCTTTACTTTGTATTTCTTTAGGCGTTTATTTGACAAGTGAAACAAACTTTGTATTGAATCCAGGCGATGGCATTGTGAAAACAATAAGTGAAGTTTTCCATTATCCTTTCTATAATGTCAAAAATATGTTTGATATTTCTATGATTTTATGTTCGCTTGTTTTAAGTTGGATAACATATAATCCTATTATGGGAATAGGCATAGGAACTATCATTTCAGCAGTTATGATTGGTAGACTTATTAAAGTCTGGCAATATCTTCTTCAAAAAAGATTATTTATTGAGGTATAAAGTTTTTATATATGTTCATAATTCACATATGAGGTGATAAACAATATGAACAATATAAAAAAAATCGTTTTTATTATACTTGTATGCATGTTATGTGTCAGTGTTGAAGCGAAAAGTGACATTCCTAAATATAAAATTATATCTAACAGTTATCAACAAACTGATATTCAAGACATGTATGATATAAAAAATCAATTACTAACAGATTATAAAGAATGGGTCAAAGGGGTTGATAATCCAGATCAGGCTTTAGCTGATCATCAGAGTGATTATCAGGCAACCTTTAACCAGGGTGTTTATACTATTGTTTTAGGAAAAGGAAATGGGAAAACCTTAACAGGAGATTTAAAGGTCAATTATTGTGAAACAACTGAAGATATAGAAACAAAATCCTTGATATGGGATTGGCTATTTTGATATGAAACAATATGTTTCATATTTTTTTATTCTCTTTAAAAATAAGAGAATAAGCAAATATTATAGGATTAAGGGTAAAATTAATGAATTATTTTATTTCGTTATCAAAAAGTGATATGATATATATCATAAGGAGGATTGTTTCATGAAACAGTTAAAACAACCAGACAATAAAATAATGATTTATCCGATCTATCACCATCAAAGTGTCTTGAATGATATATGTGATACCTTAGGATATGATATCAACACAACCATCAATAAAGACTTCAATCAATCCACAAAAGTCTATACACTTGGAAAATATGATTTTCCTTATATTCTTTTTGTTGGTCTTGGTGATGTTAGTGAACTAACTACAGCCAAACTTAGAAAGTTAGTTTTGAATATCTCAAAAAATATCAGTGAACCTGTTCAGCTGATGACTGATCATCTTGATGAAGGCATTGATAAGCATGCTTTTGTCAGAATATGGGTAGAATCACATATCATTGCCCAGTATCAGGAATGCAAGATTGGACATGATGTGAAAATGATAGCTGATTTGGATATTGTATCATCAGGATATGTTGAAAAGGATATCGAAACAGGAAGAATCTATGGAGAAGGTATCAACTATGCCAGAAGACTTGCCGATACACCATCCAATCTGATGACACCAGAAGACATGGTGAAAGAAGCTGTCGAACTGGCTAAGGCGTATAACATTGAATATACAATACTCAACAAGAGTGCCTTAGAGGAAATGAAAGCAGGAGGCATTCTGTCCGTCAATCAGGGAAGTCATATACCAGCCTACATGATTGTATTGAAGTATACGCATAATGGAAATGCACCGCATAAAGCCGTGATAGGAAAAGGAATCACATTTGATTCAGGAGGATACAACCTCAAATCAAACAGCTATGGCATGAAGTATGACATGTGTGGAGGAGCAGATGTTTTAGGAATCATGAAGATTCTTGCTGGTATCCAAGCCAAGACAAATGTTTATGGAATCATTCCAGTGACAGAGAATTTGGTGAATGGAAAAGCCTATAAACCACAGGATGTCATCACAACACTATCAGGAAAGACAGTCGAAGTCGTAAGCACAGATGCAGAAGGACGACTGATCTTATGTGATGCTATCACGTATGCACAAAGACTAGGAGCTAGTCATCTTATTGATTTAGCGACTCTTACAGGAGCATGTGTAGCTGCTTTAGGAGATGTTTATACAGGTGTTTTCGCTAATGATGATGCCTATTATCAAGAATTTGAACAAGCCATGAAAGCAGCCGATGAAAAGGGATGGCGATTACCAATGGATGATGAATATTTCGCAAAAATTAAATCAAATAGCGCAGATTTCAAAAATTCTATGGGAAAACCTGGTGCAGGAGCAAGCATTGCGGCTAATTTCTTGAATGCTTTTGTAGAAGAAGGTACAAAATGGATTCATCTAGATATTGCAGGAACAGCGGACAATGATGGTACTGGTGCAACAGGAGCTATGATAAGAAGTGTTGTTGAATTTATAAAATAAAAGATTAAGAATGTTTATGAAAATAAGCATTCTTTTTTTGTTTTTACTGTATATATACAGTATTGACAGATATAGAAAAATCATATATACTGTATATGTAAGATATGTACAGTATATATGATTACAAGGAGAAGATGCATGGAAATTATATTAAGCCAAACAAGTTCAAAGCCTATTTACGAACAAATTGTCTTTCAAATCAAAGCAATGATTATGAATGGCCAATTGAAACCAAATGATTCTTTGCCGTCTATGCGCAAGTTAGCAAAGGATTTACATGTCAGTATTATTACAACTCAAAGAGCCTATGATGAGTTATCTAAAGATGGATTTATTGTTGTTATTCCTGCAAAAGGAGCTTTTGTTGCAAGTCAAAACCAAGATTTTATTCGTGAAGAAAATTTAAGAAGAATCAAATCTTTAATTAAAGATGCATATTCATTGGCTCAGGAAAGTGGCATTTCTCAAAAAGTATTAATAGAAATGATTGAGGAAATAGACAAGGAGAAATAGTTTATGGATAATGCTATTGAAATTAAAAATCTAACAAAGAAATATAAAGATTTTATATTAGAAGATATATCAATTAATATTCCTAAAGGAACAATTGTAGGTATTGTTGGTGAAAATGGGGCAGGAAAATCAACTTTTATCAATGCTATACTTGGAATTGTTCAATCTCAATATCAGAAATTATCTTATTTTGGAAAAGATTTTCATCAATATGAAAAAGAGATTAAAGAAGATTTAGCTGTTATTTTTGAAACATCACATTATGATGTTGAATTAACTGCACAATGGATTGATCGTATTTTAAGTCATACGTATAGAAATTGGAATCATGAGTTGTATTTAAAATATTTAAAACAATTTGATATACCTTATCATAAGAAATTAAAATTCTTTTCTAGAGGAATGAAAATGAAACTTGAATTTGCTATAGCTTTTAGTCATGATGCCAAATTGCTTATTCTTGATGAGGCAACTAGTGGATTAGATCCTATTATTCGTGATGAAATTTTAGATTTAATTAGAGATTTTACTGAAGATGAGAATCATACAGTGATTATGTCTTCACATATTACCAGTGATTTAGATAAAATAGCTGATTATATTGTTTATATCCATCAGGGAAAATGTCTATTTATGCAGACTTATGATGATATGAAAGAAAATTATGGGATTATTCATGGGAATCAAAATTTGCTTGATACGTTATCTCATGATGATATTGTCAGTTATATAACTGAACCTTATAGCGTATCTATTTTGATACAAAATCGACAACAAATTCAAGAAATTTTTAAGGATTTAGAAATAAGTAGACCGACTATTGAAGAAATTATGTTATTTTATGCCAAAGGGGTGAAAAAACAATGCTAGGAATTATGATTAAAGATTGTTATGAAAGTTTTTTTATCAAGAAAAATCTAATAGGTATGATTATTTCATCTCTATGTTTAATCGCTATATTAATTTTAATGAAAAGTATTTATAGTATGATTCTTATTGTTGTTGTTGCCTTTCCAATGATTGGCATTTCAATATTACAGTATTCTATGGAGCAAGATGAAATATCCAAATATGATAAGATATTATTAACATTTCCTATCACAAAAGAACAAATTGTTCAAGCTAAATTTATATCTACTATTTTATTTACATTATTCGTACAATTATGTCTTTCATTACCTATTGTCTGTTTATTTACTGGTGTTTATCATGTGACATCCGTTCAAAATTCATTTTTCATATGGATGTTAGGATTTATTCTTTCCTTTATTATGAACTCACTAACGAGTATAGGTTTCTTTTGGTTAGGAAGTAAAAAAGGAACTGTTGTTTATATGATTTTTGTGATTACATTTTCATTTGCTTATATTATTTTACATTTTGCTTTTACAGTAGATTATTTACTATCATTACCAATGTATGTTATTATCATAATTGGAAGTATTCTTGCAATTATATTAAATATTATTAGTTATTTGATATGTGTTTCTATTTATAAAAGAAAACATTCATAAGATGGAATTATAATGATTTCATCTTTTTATTTTTGAATTTATTGAATGTCTAAGAATGTTTATATACAATAAAGAGAGAGGTGAGATTTATGGATGAAAATATGCAAATGATAAAAGATATATGTTTAAAAGAAGCAAGTCAAAATCCAATAAAAATTGTGAAAAAATTGATGAAAATTGAAAATATACCAATCCATGGACCTATTCATCATATCATTGATGGTTTTGCTTTTTTGACTGCTATGCATAATGTAGGAGTTGAATTTGATTTTCCAAAAGCCTTAGATGAATTAGAAATCAGAGGAAAGAAAATGCCAGGAGCAACTTGTGGACAATGGGGAATTTGTGGATCAAGTTCTTCTGTTGGTGCAGCTTTAGCGATTATTCATCAGACAACACCATTATCAGATAATGAATATTATAAAGATAATTTAAAACTGACTTCATTAGCACTTGGCAACATAGCTGAAGTTGGAGGACCAAGATGTTGTAAAAGAAATGCTTATCTTTCGTTAAAAACAGCTATCAAATTCGTTGAAGAAACGTATGGTATTCTATTAGAAGATACTGATGAAAAATGTGAGTTTTCTCATTTGAATCAACAATGTATCAAAGAAAGATGTCCATTTTATCATCACTAACAGATATAAGAATTTATTATTAAAAGAAAAATGACTGAAAATCAGTCATTTCAGGCTGTTGACAAAGTGGTAGAATTTTTTATTAAATCTACCACTTCTTTTTATTTTTTTTGCAAATTGACAAATTTGTACTATTTTCCTTATATGTCTTTCTTTTTTGTTCGGTGAGGTCGTATTTATGAGACCTCTCCTTTTTTTCATTCTCGCCAATTTGCCTAAATTATGGCAGCCAAAAATAATCAACGATTCCTGTTGATTTTTCTTTAGTCCTCTTATTCTCGTAAACCTTAATCCATGCTTTTCTTTGCAGTCTGCATAGACTCTT
>NZ_NFLD01000005.1:0-114612 GCF_002160725.1 Massilimicrobiota sp. An142
TATTTGAATACATATCTGAACACGAGGAAGCCAGTCAAAAGATATTCTTTGACGGACAGATATATGATGCGTTTAGTCTGATTGTCAGCTTGATACAGAAAGCAGAGAAAGAGATTACGCTGATAGACGGGTATGTAGATGTAGGAACACTCAACCTGTTGGCAAAGAAAAAGGAAGATGCAAATGTAATAATTTACACTCATCAATCAACACGATTGAGTAATATAGATGTGGCAAATTTCAATGCACAATATCCTGCGTTGGAAGTGAAATATACGAGTGTATTCCATGACAGATTTTTAATTTTAGACAGAAAGATGGCATATCATATCGGAGCGTCTTTGAAAGATGCAGGAAAGAAAACCTTTGGCATTACTTTGATTAATGATGAAAGCATTGTAAGGGATATTTTACAACGTTTAGAAATAGAAACAGAAGATTAATACTCCAATAAATGCTTATAGCAATAAAATCAATCAGTTATATAATGTGATGTCAATTCATGACATCAAAAAAAACGATTTTCATCAAAGAGTATTTATCAAAAAAGTTCAGATAAGTCAAAAAGGAAGAATACAAGAAAAATAGGAGGCGAATTACCTCCTTTCGTTTATCTCTTATTTAATAAAATGTCAAACTGAACACATAAAAGATAGAGAGTATCTCCACTCATTTCTTCGAGTTTGTAGTTAGATATTCCCAATTTTTCTTTAATATGATTATAATTATCTCCTCTTTTATAGGAAATTTTTTGTTTATCTAATTCTTTCATTAATCTTTTTGCTTCCTTGATAAGTTCGTTCTTGGAAGCAGATGCTATTGTTTCATAATATGCCATATTCTTACCTCTCAATAACTTTGAAATCCTTACTTCCACATTTTTTGCACTTGATTGTTTTCTGCCCTTTTTTCACGGCTTCAACAGTTTTTGTACTTCTTTGAAAGTAGCTTTTTGTATGACATCCTTGACACTCAATAATGAAATGATAGTTATTATAGTGCTCATGCATTTCATCAGGAACATGAGTTATTCTTGAGATATGATAGTTTTTATATCTGTTCATTTTATCAGCATAAACTTTCCACACCCCACCATGATAACAATAAACACAATCATCAGCGCTATGTATGAGTTCATGACAAATCACGTTTCTTATCAAATCCCAGTCTCCATAGTCAATGATTTCTTTAGATATGCCTATTTTTGTGGCAATACGTTTATTATCTCTTGTTTGATAATAGCATTTTCCCAAAGCTCTGGAATATCTTTCACTGATAAAGATTGGAATATCAGGATTATAAGGGACTCCTACCTCATCCATATCTTTTTTGACTTCATCAACAGTCTTTTGCAATAAAGCAGCCATTTTAACTCCTCCTATCCCAATAATGCGATATCTTCATCCTTATAATCTTCCATACAAGGATTATCTTCTTTCAAAAATATTAAATCAGATGGTGATGGATTTGTATCTACTGAATAAAGCAATTTATGATAGGCATTTCCTTCATCATCAGATGTTATAAAAATTGTTTTAGGTCCGTTACCAGCAATCACTTCTTCCAATGTATGACGTGCCAGTTTATGAACGGTCAAACCACTCCAATGTGTTTCGATTTCATCCTCCATCATGCTTTTTAATACCAATTGTGCTGCTTTTAGCACTTCTAATTCTTCTTTAGTTGCTTTTCTCATATCTATTCTCCTTTGATTAAATTTGTGTTGATTTTAACAACACATCTCGCCATTTTCTTTGTGTTGTATATAAAAACATAATCTTTCTTATACTTACTGGTTTCTAATCTTGTGATTTTACCACGACGTAATGTTTTATCATAATAAACAATCTCATCTCCAACATGTAATTCATTTCCTACAAAATCTTTCACGATTCTATCCTCCTCAAAGAAAATATCCGCAATTTATGATTTTTTACGGATATTATGTTTCATTTTATTTAAATGTTAATTTCAGCTTTACATTTAAGTATCACAAAATCAAAATCTGGTTCAGTAAAATAGATTTGACAATCTGTGATAACATCTTCTTTTGCTTTTTCAATATCTTCATCGTGCCATGGATATAAGCCAACGACTGTATCCGTTGAATTTTTGATAATGTTGATGATTTTTACGATAGGATATAGCTGAAAAACCTCATCAATAGATAATTTATATAAATCTTTTTCTTCACCATTTTCTAAATCATATTCTGTCCAAGGATTTAACGGTGTTTTACAGTGGCAATTGAATTCTATTCCATCTTTAGATGGATATGGCTCTCCAATATTGAATTCGCCTAAAACATCTAGAGTCAATTCTACAATATGTCCTTCTTCATTCTTGTATGTGAGTTGAATCCAATCTAACAAATATGCGATTCCTTGTTTGGTCTTGCCAGTTACACTCATTCTCATATGATTATTCCTCCTTTTTAACGTTGTAAATTTTGCTTTGCAATCTCATCATAATATTTCTTAATAGATTCATATTCAGTATCACCACAATCAGAAAATAGGTCTTCTAATGTACTTTTTTCTATGTCATAACACATTTTCTCATTGCTTTTCATTTCCTGAATGATAGCATCATCATTATCGAAGTAATCTTCAGCACATTCGATAGAATTTTTACCATTTATTGCAGTATCTAAATATCTGAATCTATCCATTTCTTCACTTGTAAGTGTGATAACCTTGCCATCTCTCTTAATTTTAAAACCCTCACTTTCAAATGAGTTCATTGTATTTAATTGTTCCATATTATTATCTCCTTTATATTTCTTTTTCAAAGACTACAAACATATAATCTCTATTTTTCTTATATGGTTCCTTATATAGAAGTTTCGAACCATGTTTCAATTCACTTTGTATAGTTTCTTCATACAAATCTATTCTAATTATTTCTGCTTCTTGAATAACATTACTACCCATTCTCAATATAATTCCAGTTTTCCATAAATCTAATGCATCATCCATTTGAATCGTCCCTTTCAAATACAATAAATAAATAATCTCCTGGACATAAAGTAACATATATAATCTTTGCCCCTGCTTCTAATTCCTTGTTAATCACCTCAGCACCAAAGCATGGTGTAAACATAGCGTACTGCTTTGTTTGTTTTGAAACTGTTGCATTTTTTGCAACACTCTCGTTTTTTGCGACAGTTGGCAGATATTTAATGAGGACATCAGCTAATTGCTGTCCTTTTACGGTATCCCAAAAACTTTTTTGATACATTTTCCATTCCTCCATCTTATGGTTTTGAAACCTTACAAATATTCCATTCAATCATATCGTCAGTATCATTATCAAAAATGATTTGTGCAAAACCATCTTCAATACAAGCCTCTCTTTCATCTGCAAAATCATCATTGTGAATTGCTTTTAACATATCTTTGTATTGACGCTTGATAAAATCATTTGCTTCCTTTCTTGTATTGAATTTGTATAGAGGTGAAGAGTTTTCAAAACTATAGTAAACACTGACATAAAAGCCTCGACTTTTCTCCACATTATTTGACGTATCTTCTTTAAGTTCATTAAAACTTGATAAAATATATTCTAAATATTCATGCAAGTTTCTGAGCATTGTTAATGCATATTCACCGTTTCTTTTTTCACTAAAGTAGGGTGAATTAAATTTTTCAGCTTCGTCTATAATTTCCTTAATCATACTACCCAAAACCTCATCAAAAGCCATTAAATTGTCATAGGCTAAGTTATCATGATTTGTTTCACCATGAGCATGAATACTTCCAATCATTCTATTTAACATCTCAATAATAATTTTTTCATCTAAATGCATCATTTTTACTTCTCTCCTTTACATTTTTCATATTCAACTAAAATATCATTAGCTATTGCAACATTGTGACAATCAAAATATTTTTTACAGTCTTTTTCACACTCGTCAAGAGTTCGTGCATAGGGACAGCCGCATATTTTAGTCATATCAATATCTTTTCCATCATCAATGACATACTCAAATTCTTTCATTTCAAAATCACCTTCTTCTTTTAATATCAATTGTCCATATGAGTCCTTTCAATCCTCTAGTCGCAGGATTATATTTTTTAGCAATATAAATGGGACCAATAATATGAAAAATACCCCACTTCATTCTGTACATTTGTTCTATTGTTTCTTTTCTTAAGATAGCCATTTCATATCCCATCCTATATCATTTCAACAGCTTCAAGAATTTCCTTATTAAATCCTGTCATTTCTGAAGCTTCCAAAACAACATCTTCTTCATCTGCTCCTTTAAATATTCCAACATAATGAGTGGGAGTAAAATTCCTCCAATGGAAATCATCATCATAAGGGTTATCAAAATGATTGCCAGTATATATTTGAGCATCCAAAATATAGTTTTCCTTGACTAGAACAATAAATGTTTTCATCTCATAATTCCTCCGTGAATTCTTTTGTCTTCTGTATTTGTTCTAAGACATCAATGATTTCATTAAAATCTGTACCAGTCTGATTTGATAAATAATGGATATATTGATTTATCAGATATAGCAGTTCAGCTTTACCAAATTGTCCAATATATTTGACTTTATTGATGACTACCCATTTCCCGTTAATATTTTCATTCTCGATTTCAGAAATAATAACTCTCTCATCTAACTGTAATTTCAAATCATGATTGATTTGTTCTTTACAACATTCACTTATTTCGATTATTTCTCTCACCGACGGTATCTCTTTCTTTTCAGTTTCAACAAAGTTTTCCAGTAAATCTTCATATAGCTTTAAAATAAAGAGAAGTATCCCTTTTCCTGTTGTTTGCTCATGTTTGATTGTGATACCTTCTTGATTAAAAACTATCGTTCCTACATATTCCTTTTCCATTTTTCTCTCCTTTCTCCTAAACAAAAAAGGTACGCCATGCGTACCTATCTCTCGTTTATGTTTTACATTATTATTTTACCATAATTTACTCTTTAATTCTCATTTGGTATAATGATAGATTGAATATTTCCTCCTACAACTCTAAATCTTTCGTCATATAGTTGATTTTCATAGTCAATTTCCTTTTTTACAGATTCCTTACATTTCTAATCTTCTTCATCTTCATTCTCCTCTCATATTAGAATTATGAATTTGCTGTTTGGATGCTATATCAGATGTATTCAGTGTGAAGACAGACCATACGAAGACGTCTTCGCCGTTGTTGTACAGCATAGCTTCGGTAGCACCACACTGACTGCTCCACGCACATAAATGTGGTGGGTTCTATTTCATGATGTCGTTTTGGCATCAGTATAGAGATGTCATAATGACAGAGCTGTATACATATATCCACGACATCATAGAACGATTCTGATGCCGGAACGAATTCCTATCCTCCAGCGAGGAATTTGAGCATCAAGGTTCGAGTCGAGAACCGAAAGGTCGAGAACCGATTATATATTTATATATCTATAACCCCATGCATGATGGAAATATATATCCGTCATGTTTTTGTTTTCTTAATTCATCTATCTTTGCATTATGCTTTATCATAAAATTATCAAAATCATCATAACAGGCATCTATATCAACTTCCTTTTGTGTCTTCATATGACTTAACAGGAAGGCTGAGTACAAATCTCTTTGGACATTATATTTACCAATGACTTTCCATCTGTATGACAGGTCATGTTTTTCATACTCACCAGTCAGATGATTCAATTGGCTCAGTCTCGTCTCATAGGTATTGACCTTGCATAGTTGCTTATCCATATAGGACAGTTTATTGTTCAATATATTAATCAGCATTGCAGGGGCATGATTTCCTACTGACTTGCCAAAGCGTTTCTTTCTTTTATATCTTCCTGTATTTTCGCTGATTTCTATTTTCTTTGAACGCTTTGCAAGTCCCTGCATGTTCATGTCTTCTATATAGATGTCAGTACCTAGTTCCAGTATCTCATTGGCCAGCTTGAAGTGTGACTGTTTCAGCTTGTTAGCCCTCTTAGCATAAAGATGCCTTATCCTGTCATTTATCTTTTTCATCTGACTGGACCATTTCCAGTTGCGCTTAAAAGACTTGGTCTGTCTTTTAATTGTACCATCTTTATTATAATTATCTGGATTGTTGTTTCTTCTTTGCCTGTCCAGTTTTCTATTCAACCTTTGGATATCAGCATCAATGGAATCAATGTCTGATGCCAACTCAGTGAAGATGATACCTTTATTGGAAACGACAGCAATGGTCGAAGGACCTATATCTATACCAGTCTGTATATTATCATCTTTTATTACATGCTTCTGTGGTGGAATGCCCTTGAAAACAATTTGGATGTAATATCTATATTTGTGTTTGTGCCATTTTCTGATAACACGGCAGTAGCAGATATCATGTTCAAGGCATTCCCTTGCATAGCTGTCATTCCTTCTGATACGAATAGGAATATCAAGACCATTCCATAAGAGATGTTCACTTCGATATCTGATACCTGTAGCATTCGATTTACCAGAAATGGAGTTTAGATTTCTTTCCTTGTGAAAACGAATAATTTGTCCACTAGAATAAAGAACCTTTTCAGTTGCACGCCAGACATTCGTTGCTATCTTTTGTCTGGCCTGTGAATCAATGTTTTGACTATATTGTTTCTGTCCTCTATCTATATAGAAATGGAAATTATATTCAGAAAGTCCATACAGGCGATTCAACTCTCTTAACTTTGTCTTATCGCCTTTTCTGTACTTTCCTTTGGAAACACTTAAATGTTTCATGATTTCCTGATAGTCCTTATCTTTTCTCAATTTATGTAGTCTTTTCCTTGCCTCCTTGACCATGACATTATAGATATGAGAGGCAATACGAAAACGTTTTGCCAGTATAGCTTCATCATCTTCGGTTGTCATGAGCCTTAAAGTTAAGGCAAAACGTCTTTTATCCATATAAGTCACCTACTTTCCTTTTTGATTTTTTATATATTCTTTAACTGTTTCCAAAGATATTGAACCCACTGATGCAATGAATGCACTTCTCGTCCATAGGTTAGGGAGCCTTGTCTTCAGTTCTGGAAACTCTTTTCTTAGAATGTGAGCACTCTGCCATTTGATATGCTTGACAATCTCAACCGGACTTTTATCTGGCCTGCAATCAAGCAAAAGATGTATGTGGTCTGGCATGACTTCCATTTCAACAATGTGAAAGTCATCTTCAATTTCTAGCTGTTTCATAATTTCCTTGAAGCGTATTTCTATATCATCTTTTAATACCTTGCTTCTATATTTTGGACAAAAGATAATATGATATTTACAACTGTATACATAATGAGAACTTCTGTTATATTCCATATTTATCACCTTTTTATATAGATATATTATATCATATCTATATTGTTTTGGGATAAAACTATAAAGAATATCATAATTCATCTACACACATAGATGTGGTAGCTTTCTTGTGATGATTTCTGTAACTCATTTCAGCTTCGGATTCCTCTAGAGAGTCCGGCATATGAGCGGTGTAATCATTCTTCATGATGGATGTCGCTTCTTTTGCATCAGACGTAAGTCCAAGGGAATCAATAGAGTATCCATCTGTGCGGACGATGTGATAAAGTTTCATATTATATTCTCTCCTTTTCTACTCATCTTCATAAGGAACCGGCAATGGCTGCCATGCTTTAACAGGATTGTTTGCATAGAAATCAGCAAACCCTTTTCCATTAAAATACATAAACTTCTTTGTTGAGAAAAAATATGTTGCAGTTAATATTCCACCGTTTTCCAAAGAAACTAATACCTCGCTTGATTCGCCCAATTGAGGTACCCTTTCGCTAACAGGTATCCAATTATTGTCATCTGGCATATCTCTAAGTATATCCAATACAGCATCTAAAGCATGATTCCATCCATGCTTAAAACTAATGTCTTCTTTAGTATCTCGTTCCAAAATTCTATTTTGATACTTTTCTCTAATTTTCTCTCTTAATTTGATTTTATCAATCATTTTCATCCTCCACAAATTCCTTCATAACCTTAAACTGGGCATCAATCATATAAATTAATGCTTTTCTGAGTTTTCCAAATTTTCCATCAGGTTTTGTAATCATTTCTATAATGTTTTTAATAAGGATAAGTTTCTCATCATTGGAAACTTCTTCATTTTTAATTTGTTCAAACAAATCTTTCAATGACTTTGTTCCCCATGCATAACTATAAGCTGAATTTCCACTCAATAAAGAATATTGTTGATTAATAAATTCGGTAATCCAATCATTGCACCCTGAATGACTTGAAATAAAGTTTTCATATAACCATGAATCATCATTGATATAAAAATAACAGCTAAGATTTCCATTCATATGACTCATCGAGAAATAGATATTATCTGTGAGATAGTATTCCTCACCTAAATAGATATTTTCATCTGCCATTTTTTGATATAAATCTAATTGTTTTTCTAGATGTTTAATTTCTTCTTTTAATTGATATTCATTGACAGATATGTTACTTCTTCTCAAGTCTTCTAAACCTTCTTTATACAAAAACTGCTCATACTCTCTAACTTCTTCAATTTTCTTATCCAAAACTTCAATCTCTTTTTCTAGAATTTGGATAATTTTTCTTTTATCTTCGCTCATTTTCGTTTTCCTCCTTCAAAAATCTCATACAATCCTCATATTCATCTTTTATAAAATTTTGTAATTCTTTGTATCTCTCTTCTAATTCTTTGATTGATTTACATTTTGCAAATTCTTCATAAATCCATATCTTCGTCTCCTCATACATTTTTATGCTCCTTCCTAAAAAAAAAGAGAGGAATAGTACCTCTCTCATCGTTTATATTTACATATTTATTATAGCATAAGACAGGCTTATATTAGTCAAATGGGATGACTAAGTATTGAACCTTTCCACCGATTGTTCTTTGACCTTCTATATGCAAAGCGTTTTCTGTCATGATGGCATATTTTACTGACTCAATACATCTCTTTTGGGTTTCCTTTAACGATACATTTATTTCTGTATTTCTAAATTGCATAAGCCCATTGACAGCTATAAGTTCATCTCCAGAACAAAAAATATCGACATCTCCTTTCCTGTTTTTTATCTACGTATCACATTAAACAATTCCTCCATGAATAAACTACTCTTATTTTAACATACCAATCATTTCTATTTTACTTTATCACAAAGGAATTTATCTTTTAGCATTAATTCCAGTTGACTCCAATATGGCCGTCTGGATGAATGATAATATTTGAATATCCATCCTCATAATCGTTATGAGTTTGCTGATACATATCTCCTAAAGTGATACGAGCATGTTTCCCATTGTAATTGAATGTTGCGTAAATGAAAAAATCTCCTACACGGAATGTATGCAAGTCAATTTCATCATTTTCCTGTAATTCATTCAAGATATTGATGTTATAGTCATGTCTTTCTAGACTGCTTAAAAACCGAAAAGAAAACGACTGTGCGTTTATCTTATTCATATATTCTTTTATGTTCTTTAAGTTCATATCTTCATTATGGACAATGGTTTGAACTGTACAGTCTGGAAAATCTTCAGGATTTGGCTTTACGTAATCATTCACTGAAAGATTGATATGACCTAAACCATTTAATTCTTTGCTGTATCCTGACGTATTAATACTTAAGAAGATATTATCGCTGTATTCTTTATAGATATCAGCTAATTCCTTTACGTATTCAGGATATAATCCTGGCTCTCCTCCTGTAATTGTCAATCTCGCTGCAGGATGTTCACGTAATACTTTTCTAAGAGCTTCCTTTTGTTTTTCAATATCGATTTGCCCTTTCATAGGATTCTTTCTTTCAATACAGAACGGACAATGATAAGGACATTCCTGCGTCATGATAATCTGAACATTAATGCGATAATATAATGGACGACCTAAAGAAGTTCTTTCATGTCGTGTTTCTAATCTATATTTCAAATCTTCTTTCATCTGATTTCTAATCCACTCATAATCATCAATATGTGGGATAAAATTCATTTTTCTAGTCATAATATTCACTCCAAATAAAAAAGGCTGTAACGATTCAAAAATCTCTTTTCGTTACAGCTTCTTCTCTTTTATGTTTCCTTACTTAGATTCGTCATATCCAATAACAAAATGATTAGTCTTTGTTACTGTTGTGTATCCTTCTTTAATATCTAATGTAAACATCACTTTACATGGTAATCCAGCAGTTGCATGTGCACCAAATTTATTTGCATTGAGCCAGCCTTTTCCTTTAAAAGGAAATGATGTTTCTTCAATGAATTTTCTTGGTGTCGTATACCTTCTTCTAGAGAAATTAAAATCACAATATGAAGTTTTTAGCTGGTCTTTGGCAAGGTTTTCTAAGAATTCATCAAGATTTCCTGATTTGTCAATGATATCCCTTATTTTCTTAGTGATTTTTACATAATGATAGTATTGGATAGGATTGTTGTCAGTATATTCTAAAGCATGTTGCCAGATTCTATTATTTTCATAAGACACAGCCAGTCTTCCTAAATATAAAAATTCTGCACCATTTTTTTCTTTATAGATAGCCCCAACATTTAAATCCTCCTGCTTCAAATATCTTGTTTTCTTTTTGATATCCTGAACATTTAAATCTTTATCTAGTAAAATGTTAGCTTTTTTGACTCCCATGATTAAAGCAATAGCTAAACGTGCTCTATGTTCATTAACATTTTCAGACATATCATATTCATCTCTGAATTCTACCGTTTCATCCGGTACAATGCATAATGCTATTCTATACCCACATTCATAGTCTGTTAATCCATTTTCAAAAATATATATTCTTCTATTTGCCTGAAATGTTCCGTCCTTTTTCAGTGGAATCAAATCAAAAATATCAGGTAACTGCTCCTTATTCATAATCATATGAGCTATATCAATCATTTGCTTTATCTTTTGATAATATTTTTCACCCGTTAAACTTGACTCGGGAATCTTGCCTTTACCATATTTAGCCAAATTTTTTTTAGCTTCATTTAAATAATGGTCTAGATTATATTCATCAAGAAATATTGATGCATTTGGACCATAAATTTCTTTTACAGTTTTAGGCGGATTTAAACAAATCTGTAACAGTTGCTTTTCATCCAAAAACTCATGTTTTAATTTACCAGTTGATGCTTCAAAAGATGAACCTTCAAATTCCGCTCTAATTTTAAATATCTCTAAAATCACATCTTGTCCATTTCTTGTTTTGACATATACATATGAGCGAGTGCGTGAGCGATTGTGCTTATTGAAAAAATTAAGAATATCGCTTTCTGTTGTTGATGATGTGACTTCATAATAAATTCCGTATTTCTTTGCCTGTGTTTCAGTCATAGGACTAATATTTTCTTTTTTTAAACCTAAAGGTTTTGCCATTTTGTTATCCTCCTTATTGAATTTATTTTGTTTTGAAATATAGTTTATTTTCTTTTGTTTTAATCTCCTTTCTACGAAAAAAAAGAGAGACGAATTTGCCTCTCATATCGTTTATATTTACATACTTATTATAGCATAGAAATTCATAAATAAAACACATTATTCCGTGTCGTCATATTCAACATAAACATCATATTGAGAAACTGAACCTGTAGCACTATTTTTTAGGTTTATTGAAAACATAGACTGCTCTGGTAAACCTGGTGTAGCGTTGGGGCCACTCATATTGACCTTTATCCATCCTTTAAGACACGGATTTGAGGTTTCCTCAATGAATTTTCTTAGACTCGTTCGCCCTCGTGAAGAAAACCCCAATTCCTCAGTGACACCTGTTTTTAATTTCACATGAGCCCATTTTTCTAAAAATTCATCAAGTGAATTACAACCATCAAGTACATCTTTCACTTTTTTAGTTACTCTTAGATATTCACATCCATATATATGTTTATGTTTTGATGTCAAAATGAGATTCGGAAATGTAGATGGATAAGATACTATACTAATTCCTCCTAAAAACAAATACTCTGTACCTGACTTTTCTTTATAGATAGCCCCAGGTTTTAAATCTTCTTGTTTGATATACGTAGATTTTGTTTTGATATTCTGTATTTTAAGACCTCTATCTAAAAGTGGATATAATTTTCTTACACCTGAAACAATAGTAATGGCTAAGCGGGCACGATGTTCATCAACTTTTTCATTCGTATCCATAAATTCATACCATGGATTAATGCCATAAGGAACAATAGCTAATGTGATTCTCTCTCCAGATATATATTCTCCAGCACTATCAGACTCACAGTATGAAATTCCATTATCATAAATATAAATACGTCTAGCTTTTTGAAATGTACCATCCTTTTTCAATGGAATCAAATCAAAAAGATTAGGGGCTTTTTCCTTGTTCATAATCATGTTTGCTACCTGTACTAATTCGTAAATTTTACGATAATAATCTTCACCTGTTATATTGGTATTGGCTAATTTACTTTTTCCACATACGTCTTTTATTTTTTTAGCATGTTCTAAATAGTGATTGAAATTCTCTTCATCATAAAAAATAGATAAATCTCCACTACAGATTTCTTTTTTTGCCATAAGATTTATTTCCTCCTTCTAAAATCCATATAAAATCACATCTTCATTTTCCCAATCCGTATCATTGTATAGATTGACAAGCTGAAGAATAGTATATTCAGTACTGATAGTGACTTCATAAGGCATATCTAGTTTATCCTTATTTTTTCTTTCCACAAATGGCTTCAAAAAATCAATACTAAGAAGACCAAGTCTGCTATCTCTTTCCCAGAATTTTGCTTTTTGATGAAAGTATGATTTAGCAACAGATAATCCAACTTCACTTTCTAAATCATCCAACATACTTTGAAAATACTTATACATACTTTCATAAATAGCATCGAGATATAATAGAATCATATCTTTTGTCAGTTTGACGATTCTTTTCCCGTCAATATCCCTTTCACCTTCATAAGGAATGTTGACTAAATGACTCTGTTCTTTAGAAAGATAAGATTTCCCCTGTTTACGTATTGTTTCAGCGTCATCATCACTTCCTAAAGGCATCACTTCTTGAAATCCTAAATGCTTGACAACATCGTATTGTGTAAGTTCATCTGGATTCTCTTTAAACACATCAATCAGTTCTTTTAGCTTTGCATCAATGTCTTGAGAGCATAGCTTTTTTCTTTTACAAATATACAAACGATAGCTCAATTTATTTCCTCCTTTCAAACAAAAAAGACATGCATAAAGCACGTCTCGTCTCGTTTAATATTTACATTTCTATTATAACACATTATACTCTGCAATCTTACAGCAGTCCAAACATTTGTGCCATGACTCTACCAAAAATTGATTTCATCTCTTCATTGTTCATTATGCTGGATTTTTTAGCGACATATAATCCACCCCATAGCATCGCAGCTTTCTGTTCAAGAAACAAATCTTTTTTCTCTGAGAGGATTAGGTTTTCCAAGTCATAATATGCTGCATCTGATGACATGTCCTTGATGTGTTTTTCTTTTTCCATAAACATTTCCTTTCTACATTTTTCTAATCTTTTTTCTTTCTAGATAATCAAGCAAAAAAGCTTTATGATTATGATATGTTTCACTTGGACGTTTTCTTAATTTTCCTTTTGTTGTATAAAGATAAACACAAATTCCAAATCCAAGCGAATCTTTTTCAACCATAAGTTTTCCAACTTTCCATTCAGATTTGTTGTTGTATATGTTTTTGTCTTGATACCAAATATCCCCAGTCAATTCGTAATCTATCAACAGTTGCTCTAATGATTTTTTCTTGATTTCCAAAAATTCATCTCGCAGTTTATTTAATTCAACTTTTTTTGCGTCTATTTCTTCTGACTTGCGGTTTAATTCTTCTAACAGTATTTCACTCTTTAATTTTGTCATACGCTTCTCCTTCTATTCTTTATCTTTTCTTTTTATTCCTTCTCTTCTTTCTCTTATTTTTGATTCTTTGGCTCCTCTTAGGTTGGAAGTAAGAACCACAATTTTCACATCTACCAATGAAATCCATTGATTCTTGTCATTTGTAGTAATCGAACCACATAATTTTTAACTCCTTTTCTTTATATTTTCCTTATTCATTTCACATATTTACTTTATTATTAATTACCCATCTCAATAATTATTAGCTTGATTTGCTTGATTTACTTATTCAGCATAATCAGCTAATTTCACAATTATCTAATATGTCAGTCATAGTCATATTGTTATCTACCAATCTAAAATATCCACAGCCTTTAAGATTTAGCAAAACACCAACAGTATTTATTGTTTCCCTTGAAAATCCGTTGTCTCGAAATGCCATTAATATTTCATAATCTGTTTGTGTTATCACGATTTTCTTGTTTATAATGCTTTTAGATTGACTTTCTATTGTTTCAGTGTAATCGTCCTCAAATCCTTCAAACATTTATCTCATTCCTCCTTTGATAATAAATTTAAAACTTAAGTCACCGAATTTATCAAAATTAATGTCTTCAAAAAGGCCATAATAATCTAATCTATTTATATAATTTTTTATTTCGTTAATCATTTTTATACTACTCCTGATATTCCCTAGCCTTTATAATTGGGAAGAAACGTCCTTCTTCAAAAATCATCAATTGTAAACTACCATCAAAATTTTTTACTTTAAACAGTTTTAAAAATTCATAACCTTCAATTTCCACTTTACAAATTCCAACTTCAAAAAACCACTTTAATTGGTTATCCCATACCCACATATCTTCTTTTAAATCTTCATATTTGTATGGGTTGGGATTAAAGTGCTCTTTTATTAAACTCTCTAAAATATCCAATTCTTTTGCACAAGATAAAGGATTCCTTAAGATATTCAACCATGCATTATAACACATGTCCTCAGTCAAACGTTCACCTTTAGTCAACATCTTTATCACTCCTTTTGAACATCACTAATCTAACTATTTCGTATTCTTGAATTTCTTTATCTTCAAAAGGAAATTGATGGCAATATGGACATTTAATTGTTTCTAGCTTATCTTCATTAGATAATCCATATCCTGTCCATGAAGAATCAATATCTATAACAACTGCATTTTCTTCGCATTCTTCGAAGCTGCAATTATCATAATAATCTCTTCCATCTCTAGCAAACATATTGATGTTAATATGGTTTAATTCTTTACCGCATTTTTCACATCTCATTCTTCATCACTCCCATATATTTCTTCCAACATTTCTTTTACAGCTTCAATAGGCACCAACTCCTGCTCTCCAATATGCCATCCTCTTGATTTTTCTTCAATGACCCTGAGATATTTTTCTTTCTCTTTCAATCTTCTATCTTTGTATAATTCAAAGTATTCAAGCAAAATAGGAACTACTTCAATTGGTTTATCAGTTTCTTCATCATATCCAAAGGAAGTTAAGTCATTTTCTTCCAATGCTTTAATATAATTTGATAAAAACATCTGATTCATTGTATCTAGTTTCATATTAATCCTCCTAAAATACCAGCAATAATCTTTCTTCATTCAAATCATTTTGATGTATGACAACTTCTCTTCTTGTTCCATCCAACATCTCCACATACTCTTCATCAAGTGAAGAAATGTTTTCTGGCACCCATACACCCTGAATATCAAAAACTTCTCTCTTCTGTAAATCAACTTTACATAGAGCTTTGATATCGTGCTGTCCTTTGTTATATATTGAATGAAACCATGCAAAAACTATATTATTCACCATTCATCCTCCTTACCTTAACTTTACATTTTTTGACTTTAGAACACTTTTTGTACTCAAAGAATGTTCTCCAGGCGATGCAGTATATCTCTTTGCCTTTTGTAAAGCTGTATGAGCATTCTTTACAATTTCTCATGACCATTTTCTTCAACAGATACCTTAATTCCTGCTTCTTCTAATGCTGATAACAGTGTTTCAGGTGACTGTTTTGCTTTTTTCATAAGTTTTGCGACCTTTAAAAGTTTTTTTCTCTTGATTCCATCAGTATGAATGATGAAAGTCTTTCCATCATGTTCAAATAAAATATCCTTACCTTTTCTTTCGTATTTTTTGTCCATAAATAACCTCCTTTCCAACAAAAAAAGACATGCCAAAGCATGTCTCAATTTCGTTTATAATTACATATTTATTTTATCATATATATGTTTTGTTAAGAAAAAAGTATCCTGATGATGCAGACAGGATACTCCAAAAATATCTCACCAATGAGACATTTATATTCTATAATATTTCCATTTTAATATCAAGAAATATATCTATCTAAGAAAAGAGTCTACCATAAGGTAGACTTTTTTCGTATATCATTATGCTATGTTAGCCATATATTCATTGTTCTTGTTATCTTTTCCTAACAATGAAGTCACATAATCACTTGCAACCTCCAGATTAAATCTTTCCATATCCTCACATGCACACCATGCCATTGTATAGTCGATGATGTCTAATGCCTTGTCTGGAAAGTATCTATCTGGAATGGACTTCGCCATAGAGATAATTTTTTCAACATCTTTCGAGTCAATTACAACATGATGATACTTGCTATATCCCTGCACCTTCTTTTGAATCATTGCAGGAATTTGAGAAGGTTTTGGCTCATGAATGTGAATTCTTCTAAAACGTCTTGCAAGAGCCTTGTTTACTGCGAGATATTTGTCATATTCTTCTTCGACAAATCCTAATCAATTTTGTTTAGAGATTATTCTCTGTCGTATTCGTGGCGCTTTTGATTATTTGATATATCCATATTATCCTGCCTATATGGGCTAATGTTATCAATTTGTTATCGGGGTTGATAACACTCGCTCTGTAACTGCGGATAATAGCAATATGTTTCATGTTATATTATAAGCGATTTTGCTTAGAAAATCAATAGTTCAAACCGCCAATTTACTGTAATTCACAAACCATTATATATTCTTCTTCCGTTTCGCTTACCACCTTAAAACCTATCTTTTGGTACATATTAACTGCATAGTTTTCTTTCTGGACAGATAAAGATGTCTGTTTATATCCCTTTTCTTTTAAAAGGTGCAATATAGCTTTCATAAGTGCTGTACCAATGCCTAAATGTCTATATTCGCCATAAAGTGATATGGCAAGCGACGGTGTTTCATCGTCAATATGCCCGTAATCATTCATAATACGCCCCCACACCGCACCTACAATTTTTCCTTTTACTTCCGCAACTAAGCACCAATCATCTTCTTTTCCAAAATCGGCAATATATACTTGCAACTCCGACTGTTCAATGATAGCCTTTGGCGGCTTTTCCATACTCTCTGGAATAAAAATTGCTTCATACAGAAAATCTGATAATATTGGATACTCTTCTTCCTTAATCTCTCGAATTATATAATTCATATTCTATCAATTCCTTATATTCATAAATTCAACAAATTAGATTTTGTCGCTTTGCTATTCAGCTATGTATTTTTGCTCCAAATCCTTTAATAACCGTTACCTGCAAATCCTTTGCGTTAATCAAACTTTCCTGCTTGCATTTCGGGCAGTAGAGCGGGAAATTTTTCAGTTCCGTATCTGCCCGTAGCTGCAATCTCGTTTTGTTTCCGCAGACAGGGCAGAGTATCCATTTACTATCTTCCATAGAAATCCTCCTGCGTTACTTTGCTCTGCCTCGTTGCTCCAATTCCGCACCGTAGCGAACAACCATTGCAAGTAAAATCAAGCAAATGCCGATACCAATGCCACCGCCGTTATCCATCCGTTCTGATATAAATGCAAACTTTTCCATCGTAGAGGAAAATGCTGCTGATAAAACATCTACAACAATAAAGAGTATTCCGAGCTTCGTTATGCTTTTTGCTCCTGTTTCAGTAAAAGGTGTTCCCTCGCTCAGTTCCAACTTAAAATATCTACAAACACAAATAGCTTCAATCGCTCCGAAAACCAAAACCACGCTTTCACAGAGCAGGGCTATTCCTATTTCACGATTGTCAATCGTTCTGTCAGCTTCTATAAGTAACCTTTGCAGAAGCTCGCCAAATGGAAGTTTATCTGCCATCAAACTTACGCTGCCAACCACTAATGTAAAAGCAATCGCCACAAAACTGAATCCCATTACAATCTTCGTTAGTGTTTGAAAGACCTTCATTGTCTTTTGGATTTTTTCAAGATTATTCATTTTTACACTCCTTCGTCTTTAATCGTTGCAAATAACAAGCTCACTTTTAATGCCGTTCAGTTCTATGACATTTTCCGCATCGGGCGTGTCAAAGCGTTCCGTCTGTCTGCCGTCCTTTTCATAGGAAATGCTCGTTCCAATCCCCTTCGTAACAGCAGTAAATACTTCACCCTCTGGAATATGGATTTTGGAAGTTGCCGACACCTGATTGATTGCAAGGTATCCCTTTAAGGAATTGCAAACCACACTCATATCCAGATTGCAGTTAATTTCTACTGTGCCGCCGACATCGTTTAGAATGATATTCGGCGTCTTTACATCAAGCTCAATACTGTCGCAATCTAAAGAGCGGATTTCTACGGTTTCCGCATTGACAGCACCCTCAATTTTTCCCACATAGGGTATAGGAATTTGAACGAAAATACTGACAGTTTCTTTTGCCGTTGCTTCAGATATACCGTTTTTACGGATTACATCTACATCAATCCGTTTTCGGATGTCGTCAATTTTAACCTTAAAATCGTTCTGGAGCGTAGAGAGGGTATTAGATACCAGACGGACACGGATTTTCTCTCCCTCATAACCAGACAATACAAATTGCTTTGCTCCACCGAATTTCATATCATAGCGTTTCGGCTCGTCAATATCGTATTCCGTAACGCTTTCAAAAAGATACTCGTTTGATTTTTTCATTCCTCTTTCATTGGAAAGTAGCTCGTCAATGGAAATGTCAAACAGGGCAGAGATAGCCATCATATTTTCAATGTCGGGAATGCCTGTTTCAGTTTCCCATTTTGTAACCGCCTGTCTTGACACGCCTAACTTCTCCGCAAGCTGTTCCTGCGAAAGTCCTGCCTTCTTGCGGATAGATTTTAGTTTTTCTGCAAATGTCATTCTCGTGACCTCCTTATGTTGATACGCCAAGTATAGAAAACCGTGCTTTGCATTACAAGCAAGCAGAGATGACATTCGGAATTTTCCTGCTACTTTGCGTTGCATTTACTGATTTTGAGCAAAATATTTGATATATCACTCACTGATTTATCATTTTCACATCTGCCAGTAACCGAGATTTCGTTTTGCCCCACATTATTTCCACGGTCTGCCGCTGTCAAGCCAACCTTGCTCCGCCCAATACTTTCCGTCAAGGTATTCAGGGTCTGATTGATGTATGGATTGCTGCATCATACGGCAGACGAGAAACTTGAATTTCGTAATCAAATTTGTGTGTGCGGGCTTTGTATAATCTATATGAGCAAACTTTCGGGATAGCTTTTGAATCTTTCCCGTAAGCTCGGCTTGTTTCTTTTGGGAAAGCTTTTCCCAAACAATATCGCTCATCAAAGCACCAGTAAATATCCCGATTTTAGAAATTCCCCACCAAGATAAACTATGCTTCATATCTTTCGCCGCAGATTTTGTTCCACTGCCTAAGCATTGCGTTATAATTACCGCACGCTTTCCAAACATTTCAGGAGCAGGACGGTGCGGTATCCAGCGGTAAGCGAAATGGTCAAGAAATGCTTTCATTGCTCCCGTAGCGTGAAACACATAGGCAGGGGATGTCATTACAATCAAGTCTGCTTCCAAAAGTGATTTGTCAATTTTCCCAATATATTCTGCGTCCTTGCAAGTGCTTTCACCCTTTAATGTACAACTCAAGCAACCAGTACAGAAGCTCGGACAGTCCTTCGGAAGATAGTATTCTGTAATATTCGCTTTATCCTTAAACTCTGCTAAAAACATCTCTTTCAAACGGTAGGTAACACCGTGTTTTTCTGTTCCGTTTATCACTGTTATATTCACTCTTTATACCTCCAAAATATCATGTAAAACTTGTGTATGAAAATTCTTGCGGTTTTCTCTCTTTCTAAGGTCAATCCCCAATGTTTGCGATATGATTTCGTATCGCAGAAACATTTGCTGCATAACGGTAATCAAATACAGCGTTTTTCGCCTTATCGCCGCTTCGTCAAGGTCAGGACGGCAGGCTGCAACAAGCGGAAGATATGCCGCATAAGTTCTGTAAGTGTTGTCATTTTCTTTCGGTGACTGCATATCGGTAAGAACAGAAATTTTGGAAATGGCATAATGTTCAAACAGAAAATCAAGCGTCATATTGCCGAGATACTCCAACTTCTCAAAAGGAGTAAAACCGTCTGTTTTCTCTCGTATATTCTGAAAATGCTCGACTGTTCCGTTTATCATACGCTCAATACATTGCTCGATGAGTTTATCCTTGTTTCCAAAATGATAATTTACAAGTCCTAATCCAACACCTGCTCTTTTGCATATCTCACGGACTGTAACTTCTTCTAAATGCTCCCCTTTTTCCTCAATGAGTTTAATCGTTGCCTGTATGATTGCTTCTTTATTATCCACACTATACCTCCTATTGAACGACGTTCAATTATATTATACTGAACGCCGTTCAAAAAATCAAGAGATTGCGACAAACAAGTGGAGATATAACGATTTTCGGTGTCAAAACGCCTTGTTTAAGCAGATAAGAGAGTAAAAAAATAGCGGGTAAGGAGTTTATCCCTACCCACCACAATTTTACGGTTATATGCGTTATAATTCTTTAATTGTAGATGATTTCCTTATTGACAAGCTCCATCGCACACGCTCGAATGTTATTCATTCGCCTCGTCCACTCTAAGCCATTTGCCGCTTTAAACTGTTCAGTCACGCCCTCACGCTCCGCCATCTGTTCTACCAACCGAAAAAACATTTCCTCTGCCTGCTCGTCAATATCAGCAAGATAGCTGTTCAGCTTGCCGCTTGTGAGCAGATTAGTGTAGATTGCTCTTTTATGCTCTCGCAGATAGCGTTTGTGCCTCTGCCCCCATACGCCGATAGGCTTATTTTCTTTTTCGGCTGGTAGAGTAAGGCAGGGGATAAAATAATCCCCTTGCCGTACATAAGTGCCGCCCATTTCTTCAAAAATTGTCTTTGCCATTGTCTGTTCCTACCTTTCGTATTGATTATTTCTAAAGCGTGTGCCACGCTGTTTAGACTGTCTTGCCTGTTCTAACAGGCTGTCAATCTGTCTGCTGCCGAGCTTTCAAAAATGCTCTGCGCTTGGAAAGAACAGGCGGACAAGCTATCTTCCGAGGAAATCAGCAGGGAAGAATACGACAACTGGCGTTATTACTATCCGAAGTTCGATACCACACAAATCTGGGCGAAAGTTCCCTCAAAGGAGCTTAGTGACGCATTAGTCGAAGCATTCAAAGACAAACTCACTGACTAATAAACAGGAGGATATAATAATGATTTCAAGGCATGACGAAGAAATAATTAGTGAAATTGCTGATTTCAACACACTAACTTTAGTAACCACTGCATATACCCTATACGAAAATCTATCCACCAAAAAGCCAATATCAAAGCGTCAATTTTATCAAAAATTTGGAGATAATCTTCAAAGTTTCAAGAAAATATTTGCTGAAGATACTGACGAAAAATAATCCTTGAACGCCAAAAAAGCCCTTAGCTATGAGTTACTACCCACAGCTAAGGGCTTTATAATATGGATTTATTTTGTCATACAAAACCAACTCTAAATCATTCTGTAACCCGTAAACCACTGGATTGCAAGAATAATGGCTCTTATATGACTGTTATCAAATTGTTATCAAAAGACCTCTCGAAATGCCGTAAACTCGCATAAACACTGGGCTTTTACGACTTCTCAATTTATTCCCATTCAGTCGTAGCAATGATGAACTTATGCTTCCCTTGTGTCAAAATAGGCTTCAGTATTTCTGACAAAGATGTACTCCCTTCACTGCTTCCTGCCTGTGTTAAAGAATGGGCTTCATCAATGAATACGATAAGTTTTTTTCCTTTGACTGCTTTCAAAAATCTTTGAATCTTCTCCTCAAACTCTCCTCTATATTTAGTACCAGCCACAGTTGCTGTCACATCTAGATTGACAATTTGGTATCCTTTGAGTTTTTGGGGAGGATTGTATCGAATCAGTCTAGCTAATTCTTCTACAACGGCACTCTTCCCTACCCCAGCCTTACCAAGAAGGGCAATATTGGCCTTATCCTTGCATGATAAACCTATAATCATCTGTTTAACTTCTTCGTCTCTACCAAGAATTGTCTTGGTTTTGGCTGGTTTGATGATTTCCGTGAATGATTCACAACCTTTTATAACCTTTAATGAACTTTCTTTTTCTCTTAGTTTGTCAACAACTTCATCAATATCGACTCCCTCTTCCTTAAGGATTTCTACAGAGACAGATTCTGACTCTAATAATGCAACGCACAATTCATCAATGTTTACTTTAGCTTTTTTCTTGTTTTCTAAGGCATTATTGAGAATCTTTTTAAAAACATCACCATATTCTAAATAGAACGGCTGTACTTCCTTTTTTGGGAAGAAATATTCTACCCTTTTAGCAAAAGATGTATAATCAACTCCATACTTTTTTAATTCCTTTGTTAATAAGACATCCATTTGTAATAGAGCTAATAGCAAATGGCAAGTGTCCACTCTTTCGTGTCCTTTATCGAAACAGATGGATTCTGCTGTCACAATTGCTTTTTGACATTTTTCATCAAATTTATCTAACATAATATTCCTCCTTCTAATAAAAAAGACACGCATTGCGTGTCCTGTGTTCGTTTATGATTACATGTATATTATATCACAGTATTATATATAATTATTCAAAAATTATAATCTTAGTAGCTCTTGTTTCTTTCTATTAAACTCTTCTTCAGTAATTATTCCTTCGTCTAATGTTAGACCATGTATTTTAGATTAAATTATTTGACATACAGTACGTGTCTTCGTATATGGTTTGTCGCCCCATATAATCCCTTAGAAGTATAGGCTCGCCACCCAGAGCTTCAACACCACGTTTATGAGTCATGAACTTTTTTATTCAATTTTTCTTTGAAGATTATTTTACCATCATTCATTTGATTATACAAACATCTGTTGTAACAATCCTTTTTTAAATTCTTGCCATTTTTCAAGAATTTCCTTTTGTTTTTTAATAACATCATCCAAATAGCTAATGCAATTTACAATCTTATCCTGTTCTTTTTCACATGGTACTTGACATTTAATTTTTGCAAATGCAGGGAATTTTAAATTCCATGTATCAGATGTCAAGCCTTGTGAATAACGTTGAAAAAGATGTAACATTGATAATTGCTTGAAAAATATTTCGAAATATTTTACATTATTACCTGCCTTTGGGGCAACAATTGTATATGCTGGACTTACAATACCATCATACTCAGAAACACCTTCGGCTCCTTGCCACATTCTCATTGTATTATAAGCTAAATCATTCTTCTTTACGACTTTATAATTTGACTTGTTCTCTGAAGAATTATTTCTTTTATCTGAATCACTTTGACGAATAACACCTTGAGCAATAGTCACAGATAATAATTCTTCTCCACCCACAGAACGTTCAGTGCGTTCTACAAAAATATTACCTAACGTTTTTTCTTCCCAATCTGGAAAGTCATTTCCATCATCTGCTTTGAATCGTACTTCCTGATTGAAAAGTTTCTGCATCACACCTTTTTTACGTTGTTCCCATGCCTCCACAGTTGCCTGTTGTTTTTCAATTACCGTATCAATTGCGGATAAGAAATCAGCGATTTTTTTTTGTTCAGGAAGAGAAGGAATTTTTTTTGTAATTTCAGTAAACTGAGAATAATGCACTCTCAGTTTTTCAATCAAAGAGCCTGTAGCTATTGAATAGTAATACTGTAACATTTTAGGGGTAATAAGATAATTCTCCCAAAATGCTAATGTACTTTCATTTTTTAATGAGAAGACATCATAATAACCATATACACTTACAGCAAACTTTTCATGATTTACTTTCAATGCGCCAAATCTTAAATTCATAGGATTATATACAAATCCATTAGGTGGAACAATTTTATAATTATCCCCTTCTTTTTTTACAAGGAATTCTCTCTCATACCTTTCTGTTTTTGGTTGTACACCTGATTCAATGGTTATACTATATAAAGGATATTTTTCTTTATCTGATGTTTTTTCAGAATGAGTTGTAATAAAATTACCAAACTTTTCTTTTTCCCAATCTGAAAAAGCACTTCCATCATCCGCTTTAAATCTTAATTTGGGTGTCTGCATACAATCACCTCTTTCCCAGCCCTAAACTACAGATTTGTTCAGCCAGTAATCTTGATAAATCACTCTCGTCATGCCAACTAATGGTTTGAATTTGTTGAATATCAAAATGTCTATTTTTAAAATCTGTGTCTCTACATGTAAAAATTACTGTTTTTCCTAACGCTTTTGCATAACCAGCCTCATAATATACTCCTAAATTTTGAGTCGTTAAATCAGCTATTAAAAATTTACAGTTATGAATATGTTCCAACATTACATTATAAATGTTCTCACTATGACAGTCCTTATCTAAAAAATACGGCTCATTGTCAGTTTCTAACAAAGCTTTTTTTATTCCATTTCGAATCATAGATACACAATTACATTTTTCTTCATTCATAGGCATAGAGACAAATACTTGTCCTGCTGCATCATCGGTGTAATCCACAACAGGAACTTGAATTTGTTTCTTACAAATATCAGCAATCATTTTTAACTGGTCTTGCGTTGCATGATTTACCATAAAATCGTGTAATTTACTTAAATTCTTAGAATGTACAGCAGAAGGTGCTCCAAAAAATTTTTCTGATGGAATATTAAACCATGCTAATACATCTTCAATTACACCGTGTTTTCCCCATGTATAATATTTATCATCTGCTTCTGCATATTTAGCAAATTCAGTAAAAATCATTTCAGCATTCAATGTTTTCACCACCCATCTTATAATCCCAATTCTTTCAAGAATCTCTCAGCCTTATCAATCGCTGCTTTTGTTTCAGCATCCAATTTCTGAATATCCGCCCTTACGGCTGATAAGTCCACTGGTTCTTCTTCTTCAAAAGTATCTACATATCTTGGAATATTCAAATTATAATCATTTTCAACAATTTCACTCATATCCGCTACATGAGCGAACTTGTCAATATCCTGACGTTTCTCATAAGCATCAACAATTTTATCGATATGTTCCTGTTCTAATGTATTTTGATTTTTTCCCGGTTTAAATTCTTTGGAAGCATCAATGAACAAAATATTTCCAGAATTGCCATTGCGTTTACTTTTTAATACCAGTACACATACCGGAATTCCAGTACCATGGAACAAATTTGCCGGAAGTCCAATGACAGCATCCAATCGGTTTAAATCTTTAATGATATACTTACGGATTGCTTCTTCCGCTCCGCCACGGAACAAAACTCCGTGTGGTAATAGCACAGCTACACGCCCATCTTCGTCATCCATATGATAAATCATATGTTCCACAAACGCTAAATCTGCTGCCGATTTCGGAGCAAGTTTACCAACACCTGAATATCGTGGGTCATCTTCAAACTTCTTATCAGAAGACCATTTCAAGGAATATGGTGGGTTGCAGACCTGTACAGTCATTTTCGTATCACCGAACTTATCATCTGTCAGCGTATCCCCTTTATAAATATCGAAGTTCTGCCAATCTACACCATGCATAATCATGTTCATACGAGATAAGTTGTATGTAGTAGCATTCTTTTCCTGTCCATAGAAATGACCGACTTTTCCAGTCGTCAAATGTTTTTGAACTTCTAACAGCATGGATGCAGAACCACAAGTACAGTCACCAACCGTTTTGGCTTCATCTAAACCTAATGCAGCAAGAGTAGCACAGAGTTTAGACGGTCCGGCAGGAGTAAAGAACTCTCCTCCTTTCTTTCCGGCATCACTGGCAAACAGTCCAATCAAAATCATGTATGCTGTACCCAATACATCAAACTGAGAATCTTGCAGGTCAAAATCAATATCTGATACACGAACCATTACTCGACCAATCATATCGGTTCTATCAGCTACCGTTTCGCCAAGACGGCTATCCTGCAAACGCATATCATCAAACAATCCATCAAACGCTTTATTAGATTCATATCCCATTGTAGAACCAACAAGCTCACTGATTGCTTTTTCAAAATCTTCTACACTGAACTTGTCAGCATCATCTCTGAATTTCGTAACTTTACGAATCAGATTACGGAATAAATTTTCCGGTCTAATGATATATCCAAGCTTTGATAAAGACCATTCTTCTACAGCTTCTCTATAATCATCATCTGCAAATGCTTCCTCATATGTAATTCCATCATTTTCTAAAATTTCAGCCATATAAAGCTCTGTACGCTCAGACAAATAACGATAAAAAATTACACCAAGAATATAATTTTTAAATTCACTTGCATCCATTTGTCCTCTTAATTCATTTGCAATCGCCCACAGCTTCTGAGAAAGCTCATTTGCCTGAGCCTGATATGTATTTTTATCTGCCATATTTATTCACCTTCAGCTTTGTATTTTTTATATGTATCCTGAACAAAAGACTTTACTGCTTTTGTCAACTTCGTCATTTTCAACAATCCTAATTTATATGCAGTCAAACGTTTACGAATATCATCTTCCGAAATCGTCCCGCTAAACACATAAGCAGAAAATAAGTCTGAAACAATGACAAAGTCAATTTGATTATTAAATGCAAAAGCCTCTATATCTGCCTGCATTTGTTCCTTTTCAAATTGTTCAAATGCCTCCATTACATCAGCATCTTCTGGCAACTCGTAAAAACGAGTTAAAATAAATTCTCGCATTACATCTTTTTTGAGACGTAATGATTCATTATCAGAACGTTCAATTTCACGTAAAATCAAATCCACATCACGCTGCTTCTCTTCTTCGGTTTTAGCATGAGATTGTGCATTCTTTAATAAATTCAAAATATATACAACATTGATTCGGTCTGTACGAACCAATTCAATGTCAAAGTTTACATCCACAGGCACAGGAACCGTTGGATTAGGATTAACTGTCTGGTCTTTATAATACAGATACCAGCTTTTAAATCCTTCATATTCATTTTCATCCATAACAACAGCTAAGTCATCCCAAGTAAACTTTGAAAAAGTTTTCAAAGTAGCAAGAGTTTTTGCCATTGAACGGAATGCTATAATGAACATACGAATCTCATCTTCTGATTTCAACTGACCTGCCTCATCTACATTTTTTGCAATCTTTCTCAATGTAGGTTCTTGATTCACCCATTGATTCAAATAGTATTCATAATTTTCCAATAAATACTCATTCGGGTCTCCATCACCGGAAAATAACGTCAAAGCATCGTCCTGCCACTGTTTGATATTACGATAACTTACAATTTGACCAAATTGCTTTGTTGCCTTATCAACACGATTCGTACGACTATAAGCTTGTACTAATGAATGCCAGACAAGATTCTTATCTAAATACAATGTATTTAATGGTTTGGCATCAAATCCTGTTAAAAACATATTCACTACAAGCAGTATATCCACTTGAGGAAGGTCTTTCTGCTTTAATCTTTTAGCAATATCTTTTCTGTATGAATCAAATGTATCAAGACCAAAAGCTGTACCATACAGTTCATTATAATCATTCATACAGCGTTCCAAAAGCTCTTGTGAATGTTCATCAGCTCCATCATCCATATCCTCATTTGCCTGATAAGAAAAGATAGCAGCAACCTTTAATTTTTTATCAATTGAAGCATTTTCATTCAGCTTCTTAAATTCATCATAATATTTTCCCAAAGTTTGAATGGAATCCACCGCAAACAATGCTGTATAAATATCTTTCCCTTGCGGATGTACATGCTGCTCATGATGTTCCATTATATGCTCAGCTATCTTCGCTATACGCTCATCATCATGATACAAAGCATTCATATCAATTTTGTGACGTTTGCAATACTCTGGGTCATCTAACTGTTCAGGGTTAATTCCTTTCACAGAAAGATTTCTCGCAAATATCGTTCTCTGATATTCCACAGAAAAGCGAAGTACATTTCCATCTGCAATTGCATCTTTAATCATGTACTTATGTAAACAAGAGTCCAACTTTTCGCCTGCATAAAATACATCTGCTGTAGTACGTCCATCTGCACCTTTATTTTTTTCAAAAATTGGGGTTCCAGTAAATCCAATATAATTTGCTTTTTCAAAATGTTTCTGAATTTGAGCATGCATCTTTCCAAACTGGGAACGATGACATTCATCGATAATAAATACAACCTTTTTATCTTTATAAGCATCCATTACAGAAGCATATTTAGGATTTCTTACAGCATTTGCCATCTTCTGAATTGTTGTAACAATCATCTTTTTCTCTGATGATTTCAACATATTGATTAACACATACGTGCTATCTGTGTTATCTACACAGTCTTTTTCAAAAGAATTATATTCATCAACTGTCTGGTCGTCTAAATCTTTTCGGTCAATCAAAAACACCACTAAATCCACCCTTGCCTCATCTCTAAGAAGCTGAGCCAATTTAAAAGATGTCAGTGTTTTTCCAGAACCTGTACACGCAAATACGTATCCATTCTGATTTACTTCCAACACACGCTTTTTAGCAGCCTTAACTGCATAAATCTGATATGGTCTCATAACCATCAATACTGGTTCTGTAGTCTTAATAACCATGTATTTATCCAACATCTCAGTCAAAGCTGTTTTGCGAAAAAACTCTCCGGTAAAAGTATTCAAATCATTGATACGTACATTCTTCTCATCCGTCCAAAAGAATACCAAAGACTTCAAAATTGGATTGTAATGACCATCTATCATTTCATTTTCATTACAAAAATATTTTGTCTGCACTGAATTAGATACAACAAAAAGCTGTAAATAACGGAACAATCCTTTAAATGAAAATTTACGATAACGGTTAATTTGATTGATTGCCTCGTTAATTTCTACACCCGGTCGTTTTAGTTCGATTTGCACAATAGGTAATCCGTTAATAAGTACTGTAACATCATAACGATTTTTATATACCACATCATCTTTATGTGCTTTATCCATCGTAACTTGATGAGTTACCTGATAAATATTACGGTCTGTATCAGATGAAAAGAAATCAATGTATACAGTTTCCCCATTATCTAATTGTAAGACATATTTATCTCTCAAAATTTTTGCCGACTCATATACCGAATGATTATCAAGATGTATCATAATTCGATTAAACTCTGCATCTGAAAAAGCTACCGGATGACCTTTTTCAGCCAATTTCCTTTCATTGAATTTTGCAAGTTGAGCACGAAAATTGTTAATCACATCATCATAAGAATTCATTTTGATAAAACGATATCCGATACCTTCTAATCGGTCTATAAAAATATTTTCAACATCATATTCTGAAATATGTGACATTTGCATCTCCCCATTTTACCTTTCAATTTTTTAGCCAAATGATAGAATCATAATAAACTAATTTGATATAGACTACCAACATTTGTTAATTTGTCTTTTTTCTAGTATTTTGGATGCAAAAAACATCCCTTTTGAACAATTATTTATCCAATTTTAGTGTTTTCAGCCTAATCTTAACCTATGACTTTACATTTTTCCAAAAGTGGTTAAAACAGTTATCTTATCTTTTCATAATTTTATTTTAACTTAAACAGTCTATATCTACATATAAGTATATTATAACAAATATATACATTTCTTATATTCTTTTACAGGAAGTAGCACGGATTTTTTGTTTTATTACATTTTTCGTATTATGTAATTCTGTTCTTTGTTGTTCTTTTCTTGTATCCATTCTCTTTTCCCCCTGTTGCCTTATATTTTATAATAATTTACGATAATTCACAACTTTTCTTATGCTAATTCAAACTAAAAAAAGATTACTCATAGCAAAATTTTGCTATCAATAATCTTTTTTGTACTAATTTAATAAAGCGTCATCTTTAAATTTCTTAAGAGCCTCAATAATTGACTCCAGCAATTCCCATTTACCATCCGACATTATATAAAGAATACAATTGGTAACAACCATGATATCACACAAAAAGACATCACCATCATATTCGATATCACGATATTCGATTTCTTCATCTACTTCACTTTTTATCACTTCTTTTATATAGATTTCTCTGGTCTCTTTATGATTTTGAGCCTCTTTACTAATAAATTCCTGTTGTTCTGCAACATATCTTAAGAAAAAACCAATATCATACAAATTATTTAATTGTTCATCATCTATTTCATTTAAAGTTTCACATATTACCTCATGCAGATTAACGAGAGCCATCATGCATCCTTCTGCAGAGATGATTGGACATTCCATATTGATTGTTTCACTATCAAGCTTAAATCTACTCTCTAACTTAACTTCCATTTATCCACCTCCAAAAAAAGATGTAACAAATGCTGTTTTATCAACATCTTGTTACATCCTTTTATCATATCTATTATATCATATGTTTAAATTTAGCTTATATTTTGCATATAAGAAGATTTTATAAAGCAGGTATTCTTATAAGACTATCAATGTAAAAGTGGCTGAGACGTCATCTATTGAAGCCTTAACAGTAGTTGTACCTTCTTTGACTGGTTTGATTTTTCCGTTTGATGAAACAGTAGCAATGGTATCATCTTCTATCTCAAATTTTATTTTATCTGCATCTCCATGAACGTCTGGAATGATTGTTGTGGTTTGATTTGTTCTTAATGTTAATGTATTATTTTTCAATTTAAAATCGATTTCGGCATTTTTAATATTGACTGTTGTTTTTAATGTAGATGTATTTTGACTTTCATCTGTAGCGTTGACAATAATATCGTATTGACCAGCTTTGTTATAATCTACTTTACTATCATCTATTTCTATAGTAGTTTTAGATAAATCCTTAGCACCAAAGGCTTCACTCAAATCAATATCTTCACCAACATAACATTCTAAATCATAATATTGTTTGATTTCTGGTTCTGTAGTGTCTTCGACATTAACAGTAAATTCTAATGTTTTTTCTTCATTGTCATCTTTAAATGAGATTTTAGCAGGATAACTTCCTACTGATGAATAAGCTGTATGACCTTCTGTATTTAAATCCATTTCAAGTTTTGCAGTTTTTAGAGGATTTCCTTGAAGTTTTGCCTTTGCCTGATTAACAATGACATAATCATATACAGAAGTAGATACTCCGTTTCCATATTCGACATTAAAAACATCTTCTTTTAAAGATAATATAGGCCCAGACTCGTTGATTTTTTTGTTTATAAAAATTATTCCTCCAATGGTTGCTACACCTATAAAAGTTGTAATAATAATATGTTTTACTTTCATCTCCTTTCTTTCCTCCGTTTTTTATTTTCGTATAAAGAATATTTTATCACATAAAAGAAAAAAGAGACAAAACTGTCTCTTTCCTTTCAATATCTAGTATTTCGTAATATTCTTTTCCAAGTCAATGATAAACACTGTATTGCTGTCAATAGCCTGCATAACTTTCTTCATCTGAGAAGTCGGAATTGCTACACATCCTCCTGTGTAATGGATACTATTTGCACAATGAAGGAAAAATGCAAAACCCTTTCCTTTTATATTAGATGTATTATAGCTGAAGGCTGCAGCATACTTATATTGAGAAGAATAATCAATTAAATGCTCGTCATTTTTTTTACTACAATGATGTTCGGTTACATCTTCATCGACGAATTGATTGTATAATGTTTCTCCACACCAGTAATCATTGTTATCAATTCTATGATACGGAAGCTGAGTGCCAGGATTTGGTGATATTCCCATTAATTTTGTAAAAGTATATTGTCCAATAGGTGTTCTCGTACTGTTTTCACTTCCTGTTCCTACTCCAGCCTTACCAAAATCAGCTGTTGTCTCTAGAACTTCCTTCCATTTTCCATTCACCTTCTGATAATAAGTAAATGTTCCTTGTCTTGATGAACTTGATGGAGCTGATGCAATCATGATTTTCGAATAGCTTTTAGCAACTTTTAAATTTGCTACCCATAAATCATTTGACGATGAGCTTGATGAACCAGATGTTCCTGATGATGTTCCGGTATTACCTGTTCCTGAGCCGTTTGATGTTCCGCTGTTTGATGTCCCATTATTTTTGTTTGAAGAGTTTGACGACGAATTACCTGTCTTATTGGATGTATTTGATTTTTGAGTAGATTTATTACTAGTCGTTTTCTTTGATGTTGTTGATGTCTTCTCGCTTGTTTTCACAACTTTCTTTTCTTTGACAGTCAATTTTACTTCTTTTTGAGCAGTATTGTTATATTTATCTGTGGCTTTGACCTTCACTGTATAATTTCCTGCTTTGTCATAATTCACTTGACTATCCTCTACTTTGATTTCTACTGGAGATAAATCTGTGGCCTTAAAGATATTCTTCTCTATCTTCTTTCCGTTTTCTACAGTTAAAGCAGTATTCTTATCTGTAAAGACTGGAGCAGTTGTATCCTTGATATTCACCTTGACTTTCATTGATTCCTTATCATGAGAAAGTGACAAAAAATATTCACCTACAGAAGGATACTCTTTTCCTTTCTCATTTTGAGGTATCCCTTTCATGACTGTTTCTTTGAGATAATCATCACTGTTGTCCAAATAATTTTGCACATCTGTAGGAATGACTTCTCCATATTCAAAAGTTAATTCTTCTTTTTTTACATTCATTTGTTCTTGATTACAGCCACACAACATTGAAAGTGTCATAGTAGCTACAAAAAGCTGTAAATATTTCTTCATTTTATTCCTCCTTACAACAAAAAAAGATGTGTAGCTTTGTACACATCTCCTTCGTATATATTTACATGATTATTTTATCATAAGTTAACATTCTATGGAAAATCTACGCCTTGTCTACTTCCAATACATTGTATCTTGCTCCAACCCCATTAAAATCAGTATATCCGACTTCAATCAGATAATTGACATTGGCCTTTTTATCCTTCTTTCTTTGATATGTTTCGGCACGGATTTCTCTAGCTTCATTTTCTGTGACACTATCTCTTTCCATGATTCGCTGAACATTATCACTCATTGTAAATGACTCTTCATTACAAATCGGTTTAACATTTTTTAATCCTCCAAACAACCACAATTCTAAAGCTGGGAAGGATTTCTTTCCATGGTCAAAGACCATTTCATATTGCGTCATTTTAGCGTGGTTAGACTTGTAATAGAGGTCAATTCTTGATACATTGAAACTCATTTTTGCTATAGGCAAAGGCAATCCGTTTCCAAATGGCTTCAATTTCTTAATCTCTTCTACAAAAGCCAATCTTTCCTTGCGATTATGGATTTGAACATAAGTCTTTTCAATAACCTTACCTTGTTCTTGCTTTTCCACACTCTCGCAAAACTCTTGTTTAAACTCTTCCAAATTTTCATCCAGCACGGTCAACCCTGCTGCATCGGCATGTCCTCCATATGCATATAGCAAATGTTTTCTGTCATCAATGTCTTGAAGAGTATCATACAAGTTGATAAGCGAGTTTCCTCTTGCTGAACCTTTCCAGGCCTTTTGACCATCCACCATACAGTCTGTCATGACTAGAGTCGTCTTATTATTTTCATTCATGTAAGCACCAGCCAAAATCCCAATAATTCCCTCATGGATTCCTTCTTGAGCAATAAAATTGACTGATGTTGATTCATCAAGATGGATTCTTTCCATAGTCTGTTTTTTGATGTCCTTTCTTTCTTCATTTAAAAAGACAATAAATGAGCAGGCTCTTCTGGCATCTTCTTTATTATCAGTCGTTAAGAAATCAACTGCCAACTTAGCATCATGTAAACGTCCAACAGCATTGATGGCTGGCGCAATGGAAAATCCAATGGACTGCTCATCAAATGTTTCCTGATTCACTTCCTGATAATCCATAAGCATTTTAAGATGCCAGTCGGGTTCAGTCTGGATAGACTTGATTCCATCCTTTAACCATTTTCTATTCTCATTGACCTGTGATAAGTCTTCATCAGCTGATGCAATAGGCATGACGTCTGAAACAATGGTCAAAGCTGAAAGCTGTAATAGGTATTTTCGAAGATTGTCTTTCTTCTTCTTTAAAGCCTTGCTATTATCCAATAACAAGCTTGCAACCTTATATGCAACCTGTGCCCCACTGATGTATGGGAATGGATATGCTCCAATTTGAGGATGCACGATGAGATTGGCATTTGGCAAGACTGATGATGGTGTATGATGGTCGGTAACGTATACGTATAACCCATTCTCTCTTGCATAGTCAATAACCTCATGACAGGCAATTCCATTATCACAGGTTAAGATAGCCTTGATATTATCATCTAGAGCCTTATCTATCATCTCCTTGCATAATCCATACCCATTTCTGATACGATGAGGGATATCATAATCCACTCTGGCATGAATGAATGTTAAAGCAAGGTATAAGATAGAAGTTGCTCCTACACCATCCATATCATAATCTCCCATAATTCTGATTTTTTCATTGTTTTTGATGTGAGTTTGAAGAGCTTCGCATAACTCTACACAATTATCCAATAACTTTGGCGAATGCAACTCACAGGGGTTGTAGAGAGTTTGGATGGATTTTTGGGAGAATCCTAAATGCGTTAACCATTCATCCATCTGCACATTGTCTACAAGTCCGCTTGTTTTATCTAATTCCTTCCAGTTCATCTTGACTCCTCCTTTATGATTCTTTTGAGTTCTGAAGCGAATATCCAGTCGGGAAGTTCATAGTGGACAGTATGTCCTTTCCATGTTCCCTTTGTAAAGTTAATATTGTTGACAAGTTTAATTCCTGTCATGTTATGTAAAGCAACATCTTCTAGATTCTTTGTATAGTCATCAAGCAAGTATAACTCATGTGAATTATCACTTGAATTCATGTAATGGCTCTTTTGCTTGCCATAGGGAACATAGATTCTATCTTTTTTATCAATAAACGGTAGATATTTATCAACAAGCTGATTCTTTTCTTCCAGAATGTAATCTCTGTCCAGACATGATGACAATATCTTGAGTTTCACATCTGGATTCTCTTTATGGAAAGTCTTAATCCCTCTAATGACATTATCGAATGGATAAAGTGATGAGAAAAAGCCTCTTTCCAGTATTTCATCCAGTGATGCATCCTTTTTAAATTCAAAACATGTTCCATCTAAATCTATATATAATGTTTTCATATCTTCTCTCCTTTCTGTAGTGACATTATTTTCATTTATCCATGACATTTTTTTCTTTTCGTCTTGTATCTTGTGACAATATTTTCTTTTGGTCTTGTATTAGATATCATATTGCTTTAGCAGTTCAGTCAACATGGTATTTCTTTTTCTTTCCTTGTTGTCCAATGCATGTTGCATCATATCCTTTTGACCAACAATAAAAAGTTCGTTTTTGTTTCTTGTCATTCCTGTGTAAACAAGACGTTTCTTTATCATGAATCGGTGTAATCCATCCATAAGCATGATAGAGCACTTATATTCAGAACCTTGAGTTTTATGAATAGTCATAGCATAAGCCAAGCGCAATTCATCGAAGTCTTCTCTGAGATATGTATGCTCCATTCCATCATAATCCACAACAATTCTATCTTCATTGCTATTCTTTGTATCTGAGTAAATACAATCAATCACATTTCCAACCATACCATTGAACAGATTAAATTCTGGATGGTTCTTCAGTTGAAGAACTCTATCCCCTACCCTAATGATTTTCTTGAATCCAACTTTCATTTCAGGCTTGTCTTCATCATAGGGATTTAATATAGCCTGTATTTCCACGTTCATGACATCACAGCCAATATCACCTTTATTCTGTGGCTCCAGCAAGCAGACATTTTCAACACCCCACTGTGTCACTTTCTTGAGATAAAGCTGTAACACTTCATCTTTAGTCGCCTGAATATCACTTTCTGGTGTTTCAATGAATGCAAAATCTTGAGCATCAGTTAAATCTGGTACTCTTTCCTGAAAGTTGAAGTCAAGAGCTCTTGGCAATGTTGTACTCCCATCAACAGCTCGATAGATTTTTTCAAGGATTGTTTTTGGAATATAGTCTACATCAATCAAATCCTCCAAGACTTGTCCTGGGTCAACAGATGGTAACTGGTCCTTATCACCTGTCAAGATAACAACAGTATCTGAAGAGATAGCTTTCATCAGTCGTTCAAAAAGAACAATATCAACCATTGAAAACTCGTCGACAATCAGCAAATCAACCTGCAAAGGATTATGTTCATTGAATTTCCATCCCGTTTCAGGATTATATCCAAGTAATCGATGGATTGTACTTGCTTCCATTCCAGTGGCTTCTGACATTCTTGTAGCAGCCTTTCCTGCTAATGCACATAACTTAATGTCGACATGTTTCTTGCTGTTTTGGAATATATAACAGATACAATCAATCAGTGTTGTCTTTCCACTTCCTGGTGGACCAGAAATAATGGAAAACTGATTAATAGATGAGCGCTTGATTCCTTCTCTTTGCTTGTCAGCCAACTGAAAACCTTTCATTGCCTCATATTGTGCAATCATTTCATCTACTTTGCTTTCTGCAACTATTCTGTTTTTGCGGACTGCAGTCGCAACCATCTGTGCAACATTATTTTCTGCCTTGTAGATATATGGCAGATAAATGACAATATCTGTTTTCTTCAGCCTCTTATAAATCTTTCTAGAATCCAGCATCTTAATGATTGCCTCTCTGATAAGCGATTCATCTACATTTAATCCTCTCTCAGCCTGAACAATTAGTTCTTCTAAAAGCATGTAACAGTCACCTGTATATAGTTTTGCTTTTAGCAAAGCTATGATATATGCCTCTATTCTTCTTAAATCCTCCTTTGAATAGTTATAGTATCTTAAACCAATCCCATCAACAGTCTCAAAAGAGAATCCGTCAACATTAATCAATTGATAGGGATTATCATCTATGATGCTTGATGCATTTGTTCCCCAGAGTTTTAAGAGTTTTAACGCTGAGTTTAATGAAACACCAAAACGAACAAATTTATAATAAAGAGAATCTATCGCCTGGTATTTTTTCTGTTTTTCAAGAGCTTTGTCAATGGTTTTCTGTCCAATCCCACTTACATCCTTCATATCCACTCTGAACTCCTCAATGTTTTGTTTGAAGGTGTTGATGGCATTTAGTGGGTTGCTATCATAATAGTCAATCAGTCTTTCTGCTCTTTTAGGGCCGAATAGAAATGCCAGCATTGACGTTGCTCCTACGATGTCATCATCAGCTCTGATAGCATAAGTGAAATGAAATTCATCTTTCCCATTCTTTCCTTTCTTCCATTCTCCAATAAATTCCAGATAATCACCTACAGAATGATGATTTGTTTTACCGACAGCTTTGAACTTCTTGTTTGTCAATGGGTCTCTAACGTTTAAAACACACCATAATAGTTCATCTGCTTCTAAAAAGCCTTTGGGTACTATCACATAATCAATCCATCCTCTGATTCTTTCTAAATTCTCCTGACTCTCCATCTTCTTTTTTATAATTCTTTCTTTGAGTCCCATTATAATCCTCCTTTTAAAGAAAGAGGCCTAATAGCCTCTTCTAATGATTCTTGATATATGCAAGATAAATGAATTCTAACATGGCTACGAGTCTTTCTGTTCTGACAGGGACAGATACTCTAGCTGTTTTCCCATCTCTTGTTTCTGAAACACCAATCATCCAGTTTCCTTCACGATTTCCTGGAGTGACTGTAAATGTTCTTTGGAATGCCTTCCCTTCAAATTCGGGTTGTTTAAATTCACTAAAGACTGCTGAAGCGAATTTTTTCTTTCCATCTCTCATGGCTTCTCTTTCTGTTGCTTCTAAATCAAAGATATAGCCTGACGTAAAGGCCCATCTTAAGTATAGTAAATTCTTAAAATCCAAATAGTAAGGGATGAACGCCTTTTGTTTGTTGGATTCATCTAATTCGACGAAGTTCATATGAACCTTACAGTCCATACCTGCATCATCATCAACCAAATTAAATCCATCCTGTAAAACTTCTAGGAATACATCTCCTCCTGTTTTTCTTTGAGCATATACTTTATCAATTTTCTTAGCATATTCTTTCTTATCTTCCTTTTCTTTGACTTCAGTTTTAACTTCTGAACTCATAGTTTTAGGAGTATATGTTTTCATTTCTACTCCCTTGTTTTCTTTGTTTGCTTTTGCTTTGTCTTTTAATCCCATAGTTTTCCTCCTTTAAACAAAAAAGACACACCTCATGTGCGTCTTTTCTTTCGTATATGATTTACATATATATTTTATCATAAATCATTATTTCATTGTAAAGATAAATAATAATAATTTGGTCACTAGTGACCAAATTTCAGTTAGTCAGCAATTTTGGATTTTAGAGTATTTAAAACTGTTTCGATTTCCTGAATACTATCTAGAATTTCCTTTCTCTCATTTTCATCCACTGTTATTTTTATTCCATCCATTTGTTGTACCTGTTTTTTTATCTTATCAATGTTCTTGATTGCTTCAAATCCTTTCATTCGAGAAACCTTTTTTGGTTTTGATTCTTTGAAAGTCTTCAGATAAGCCTTGAATTCCTTGTCTGTCATTTTATTAGATTTTTCTAAAACATTTTTCTGCATCTCAAGAGGCATATCAGACACTATAAGTGCCTCACTTTTTGAAATATATTCTTTTTCATAATATTGTCTCAACATTGGATGTCCGTTGTAGATTTTGTAATATTGTTTAATTGCTGTTCGCCCGAAACTATACCCCATATCCTTAAAGGCGTATTGTATCTGTTCAATTTTTTCTTTTTTAGGATTGAAAGATACATAATTTCCTTCATCATCTTTTTCAAATATAATATCAAAGCAACTAAACAACTCATCTAGTTCAATTTTTCTGTTGTATGCATTGGTTTCAACAATAACTTCTTGAATTTCCTGCTCAGTTGTTCCTAAAGGTAAAACTGTACACCATACCTGAGAAAAACGCTCTGCGACTTTTTCGTTTCCTTCATCAATTGCAGAATTATGAATATTTGTAATAGCTTTAAAACGTCTTGAACCAGCTTTGATTTCATATTTCCCAGAAGGTTTACCATCCTCATTTTGTAGCGTCAGAATAATGATGGGTTGTAACTGTCCTAGTTTTTTTATTGATTTTTCTAGATAATAAGTCCCTTTCACTTTAAATGGATTAGCTGTGTTATCGACCAATTTATCTAATGTAATATATCTCGCATTTAATCTGGTTGTTTCAGCTAATGTTTTTTCTATATTATCGGCGTCTATTGCCATTCTTTGTTGAGGTGAAAACAAACTTGTGCTATGTTGGCTTTTACCCATTGAATTTATCGACTTTCTCTGCTTAGCCATTGCTTTCATCTCCTTTCTCGTTTTCTTCATCTTGTTCAATGATTTCTTTTGCTAAAGAATATATGGCTTGTCTATATGATTGCCAAGCTTTGCCATTTTGTTGAACAGCAATCTCACCTGTTCCTGATAACTCTTTTAGCTTCAAGTTTCTTGGTATGATTGTTTTAAACATGTGAAGATTATTGTTACTAGCATAATCTGAAACCTCATCATAGGTTCTCTTGTCAAAATTCGTTTTTGCGAATTCATTGAAAAGCACCCCTCTTATTTTGAACATAGGAAGCACCTGACCTAAATCCTGTAAATTATCAAGAACCATATCAATTCCTAATGTACTTAATTGGTCTGTAATTGTTGGGATAATAATAGAGTCACATGCTAATAATGTACTAGTTACCAAGTATCCTAAATTTGGTGGACAGTCAATAAAGATATAATCATAATCATACATCTTCTTGATTCTATTCACAATCATAGCTAATACTGCAGTTCCATATTGTCTATTTTCAGGCTGTATAATAAAGGCGTCAGGTGGAGCTGCTGAATATATAAGTTCTGCTAATGATAAATCCTTACCAACGCTTGGAATTAAATCAAAGTAGAATTCCGTTTCTTTATCTTCCCATTGAATAGTTCCTTCTTTTCTTTGACTTTTTAGATATGTTGGGCGTATGATAGTTTCTTCAAAATCTTCATACTCAGGCAATTCCCCGAACCATTGATATTTTTGTTCTAAATACCCTAACGTGCTGACTCCATCATCAACCTCAACTCTTCCGTTTTCCTTAATTGACATATTTGCCAAAAAGCTTAATGAACATTGGACATCGTTATCAATAACCAACACCTTCTTATTAAAATCTCTACCTAACGTCTCCGCTAGATTTATGGTTAATGTGGTTTTCCCGACACCACCCTTTGAATTATACATAGTAATAACTTTTGTATCGCTCATTTCTTATCTACCCTTTCTATTCATTAAATAATTATAGCGAAATTAAATTATATAATCAAACCTTTTTATATAATATAGACTGATTAAAAAAGTGACTTTTAGAATTTTTTTAGATATTTGCGATTTTACAAGGAAACACATAGAAATCTTCACTTAGCGTATTCCTTACTATAACCTATCCAAACTCCATATATTAAAAATGGTCACTAGTGACCATTTTTGTTTATTATTTATTTATTGCTAATATTGATATTATCCTTGCTATCTTCTTTAATATCTTTTTAATGTATTTGATTTGTACTTATTGGATTTGGTCACTAGTGACCATTTTTGAAAACATCATTTTCGCGCCCTCTGTCATTTATGACAGTTTCTATCTATACCCTATATAACTTCATATTTCATATCGCATACTTGTATAATATTGTTTCTTGGTCACTAGTGACCAAATTGAATTTATGAAGAATAAAGCATTGACTTTTAAAGGACTTCTTCCTTATGTCATATAAATTATAACTTTATATTCTAGGACGATTTTTTATTGTTTTATAAGGTTTTTCGATAGGTTTTTTTTAGTATTTTTCTCTTCTCTATATTTCTTTGGTTTTTTATACGTTTTATTCCATTTTTCTTTAGTTTCTATAATCATCTATCAATAATACCCCCCTATTCTCGTCCCATTCAAACCCTACTCATCTCCCATTAATTCAAATGTATTTAGATAGAATTTGAATAGCTTATTCATTTAGACTCATTATGTATTCAACCCCTATTTATCTTCTATCCAACCTCCTTCATCCTCACAATTCATATTCTCACCATATCTGTCGATATCTTTTTCTCTATCCTTTATCTTATCATATCCATACCACATCATATATGACGAGGATTGAGATAGAGTTTTATTAGGATTGTATATAAACACTCGTCTCTACTTCTTCACAAAAGAAAAGAGATGAAATCCTATCATTCCCCTATCTATTCCCTACAAGCTCAAGCTATACTTTAGTTGATATCCAGTAACGTTGTAGAGTGATGATAGAATATGGATAGAAAGAAGTCGCTTCTGTGCTAATTATTACCCTATACAAAAAGAATCCACACCTATTCATATCCTATCCAATTCCCCATAAATAAAGTAATGCTTTATAAAAGGATATTGATAGAATTGAAATAGTATATCTATAAAAAAACTAATCATAGACTTTACAATTGTACATAATCAATCCTATTTATAATCTATCAAATATCCTATACGTATAAAGTATGATGAATTGAATATAGCAAGGTTTTAAATAGATGCTGTGATATTTCTTTACAAAAGTCGTGATTAAAAACCTTTCATAATCTTTTACAATTCCTTCAGAACGAATCAGGAGTTGAAGGAATAGAAAAGAATTATAAAAGAATCTATCTTCTTCCCTCATTCTAAAATGACTCTTTTCATATCCAAATATCTACACCTTGTACCAATCTAAACCCTATCCAAACTCATTCAAGAACTCATTACATTATGAAAAGTTAAATTTAGATTTTGGGAAGGATAATATCCAGCTAAATTATTGCTAAAGTATAACTTGAGTCATAGAAGAATTCTATCAATAATCTTTCAAGCTTCTTTCAGAGCTTTTATATAAGATAGGGTTAGTAGAGATAATGGATTTTGATAGATGATGGATAGTATTTAGCTATGACATATAAAAATTATTATTTTATCAAAAAAGAAAATCCTATCAACACTCTATCATAATCCCTTCAATCTCAATTCATATAAAGTATAGCTTTTGTTATAAAAAGAACAACCCCTCATAAATTCCATTCATCTCCCATTCTGAATATAAAAATCTTATCGCATAGAAATAGTTTTAATAGAAGATAAAAAGAATATGAGGAGATTAAATGTACTTGGTATAAAATTATCAAATACCAATGTAACACCATCTAAACTCTTTTCAAAACAAAAAGATAACGATATCAGTTGAATAAGATAATGATAGAAGTAGGAGGGATGTGCAAAGAATCTTAATACACCATCAAAACTCTATCAAAAGCCTAATGATATTGAATTGTAAAAGTTTGGATGATGATAGACTTTAGATGGGGTTGAAAGGGTTAAATTGATGGAAGGGTTTGGAAAGAATGTGGAAGGGTTCATATGAGCCTAAGAATAGGATAATGAGGGATATAGATAGACTCGTATTGGAAAAACAGTAAAAAAATACGATAAATCGCATATTTATCAAGAAAATAGTATTTTTAAGGAAAAAGAGGGAAAACCAATTAAAAACTATCAAAAAACCAATAAGAAATAGGATAAAACTTAAAGTTATTATTCTTATTGTATAAGGAAGAAGTCCTCTTAAAGTCACTTTCATCAAACACCTAATTTATCCATCACAAAGAAGAATATGATACAATAGATACGTAATCTAATACGAATGGAGACATGTCATCGGCATGTCTCTTTTTTTGTAAAATTAAAGGAGGAATACAATGAAGAAAAAGAAATGTCCAGTCTGCGGTGCATTACTAGACGAGGACAATGAATTAAGATGCAGTCGCTTTCCCATCTGCACCTTTCAAGAATCTACAAACACAAATCTAGAAAGATATATCATGTATGACCTTGAAACATCAGGATTTAAGGATAGTGACCATATCATAGAAATTGGAGCTATTTATGTAGAGGATGGAAAGGTTGTGGATGGGTTTGATAAATTATGCAACCCTGGAATTTTCATCAATCAGAGAATCACTCAAGTAACAAACATTACAAATGATATGTTAAAGGACAAGGAGTCTGAAGAAAGTGTACTGAAGGAGTTTATCGAATGGGTCCACTCAAAGAATACAGACGTCTGTGTCGGTCATAACATTGACGCGTTCGATAACAGAATGTTAAACGCAGCATGCAAAAAATACAGACAGCAAATGCCATTCCATAGAACACTAGACACCCTCAAAATGGCAAGGAATCTAAAATTAAAGGAAAGGGGGGTAGTCCAAGATTATAAACAGGAAACATTGGCAAATGAATATTGTCATTTTACATATTCAGCCCATAGAGCAATCCAAGACGTAGAAGCATTATTTAGAATTTTTGAAGTTTTAAGAAAGGAATATCAACAACTTCCAATTATCAATATCTGATAAATGGGATTAAAACAGAAGTGTCTAAATAATGCAAAGAAATCTAACTATCTTGGAGATAAATGTTTTGAAGAAACATCTATGCACTATCTAGAGAACACTCAGATATTCAAGGACATGAATATTAGAGAAATCGTTCATGATAGAGCAAGACAATTAAAAGGTATTGATGCTATAGGAAGCATAGGTAATGATAGTATCAATGTCGATGTCAAGGCTATCGCATCTCAATTAAATACATTTTGCTTTGAAATAAGTGGTAATGTATCAACAAATCAGGTGGGATGGCTGATTAATCCAAAACTAGAAACAACACATTATCTGATTGTCTATCACACAGTGAAAGGAGCTGAAAGAAATTACAGATTAGGAAAAAGAATTATGACAGTCAATAACGTGATAGAAACAGAAGCGTTGTTAATAGAAAAAGAAAAACTGAAGTCATTCATTCAAAAAGAGTTAGGACAGAATCTTGATAGTGTTGTCAAGGAAATCAGAAAACAGGATTTAGAGGGTAGGGGAGTTGTAAGATTCAATAAAGAAATGAACGTAGTTAAAGGTACAGTGAATCAAAAAGCTTATCCTACAATTTCTCTAGGTTTAAAAGAACAGCCTATCAATGTGGTTGTCAGAAAAGAAAGCTTAAAAGAATTAGCTGACAAGCATTGGATTATAGAAGATGAAAAGAATTTGGTCACTAGTGACCAAATCTAAAATTCACTTATTATCTTGCTAAATAAACATGATTAACTTTCGCACATTAAAGAAAATATATGATATACTTTATGTGTAAATATTATACGAGAAGAGATTCATGTAGCTGTGAATCTCTTTTTTATTTGAAGGAGGAAAATTTAATGCCAAGTTTAAGAGGTAGAGCAAAAGCTAAAACAGAATCACAAGAAACAAAAGGAACTAAAACAGTAGATGTAAGAATGAGAAAAGTAGAATTTGAAAAGAATCCATCACTTAAAGCATTCTTTAATGCAACAGTATCAGGTTATCCTGTATCTACAAAAGTAACATTTACTGAAAAAGAAGATGGTGACGATTCTATTTATGGAATTCTATTCCAATCTCAAAAAGGTAAAGATGGTAAATATTATGACCATATTCACCCTATTGACAAAGAAACAAGAACCATCATTGTCAATAACTTGTTATCAGCTTTTACAAAGTTTTTTGAAGGAGACGAAGATGTCACTATTGATGAAAATGATGTAAAGGTATCACAAGTTGTAGAAAAAGGCAACTTTAAAGGTCAGCTTGGAGACGCTATTATTGAAACATCAAGACCTATGGCGCTTCAAAACTTAGAATTACATCAAAGTAAAGATGGTAATTACTATTTAGCATATCCAGGTCGTAATTATAAAGATTCTAATGGTGAGTGGCAAAAAATGCCATATTATTGGCCACAAAAAGATAGTGATACGACACAAGCTATCTTAGAAGCTGCAGTCAAAGAATATGAAAAAGCTTAGAGCTAAATAAACGATAGAAAAGGGATGCTCTGGCATCTCTTTTTTATTTAATCGGAGGTGTTTCGTATTAGCCTAAAAAAAGTTTCACGTGAAACGAAATCCATCAAAAAACTCCCATCAATCCAACTTTTTTTAGACGTCTCCTCTACAAACACAGGAGTTGCTATCTTGTTGGAAGATGGAAGGGTGATGATGGACTCAATCAACCTCAAAAGATTCCAAAGACCACCCTGTATGTCTTTGACAGATTATGAAAAGGTCAAGATAGGAGTCATCAAGGAATATCTAGATAAGCTTGAAGAGAAATACAGGATTGATTTGGTGTGTGTTGAGGGTATATTCATTCGCCCTGGATATAATCAATCTTCTCAAATTCTTCTCAAACTCCACGGATTTTTGATGGGATATTTTCTGGATACACCATTCATATCAATACCACCATCAAACATTAAAAAAGCTATAGCAGACAAGGGTAATGCAAAAAAGGAAGAAGTGAGAGGAAGATTAGAAGAGGTATATCAATATCATTTTCGAAGTGATGATGAAAGTGATGCAATGGCTCTGCTTGTCACTTACAAGGGCCATAGTCAATATCAAATAGAACAGAAGGAGGATACTTATGGAATATGATAAATTATATAAAGAAGTGCTAGGTAGACTGGATGCTTATAAGGACAATGAAAAGAAGATAAAAGACACAGATGTCAATAAAAAAGCTTTTAATAAGATGTTATATAAGTACGAGGTTAATAATCAGACAGAAGAATTATCTGATGAGTTCAAGGAAAGTATTCAGTTGTTAAAGGATTCTGGATTAAGCTTGAATGATATCTTAACTGTACTTACTGTTTCAAGCAAAGAGATGAAACCATTTTTAACCGAGGCTAAAAATGAGTTAAAAACTCTGGCAGAAACGAATGAAGAATTATATCAGGAAATTGGAAAGGTAATGCTTGAAGATGAGAAAATGAGTGAAAGAAGTATGCATTTTCCACATATTGGAACTGTCAAAGTTGTGAGAGAAAAGGAAGTTAACATCACAGATGAAGACAAACTGATTGTTGAATTAGCAAAGAATAAAGACTGGCGAAATAAATATTTAAAGATTTCAAAGACTGTCACAAAATTACCAGAGGCAAAAGATGGATTAATTGATGGAATCTCAATTGAAGAGAAATTTAAAGTCACAGTGAAGGCAGATAAATAATGGGATTAAAAGAACGAGTCCAAAAGCAAAGACAAAAGACTGAACAGACTCCATCAAAAACCCAACAAAACTCCCCAATAGGAAATGAACTTGCTGGATATGTGCAATCATATCTTGCCTGGTTAAAGGTTCAAAATCCTAACTTTGCCGAAACCCTAACAACAGAAGAATTAGCCAATTATTTTTATGGTAAGGTCAAATTACCAGAGGAAATAATGATATACATGGAAAGCCATCCTCTCCAGACTCTTTCTAAAGTCTATGAATATATAGACCGTTACAAGGATAAGACTGATATGTTTGCAATCAATAAAAAAATAGAGCCCAAAGATAAAGGAAACTACAAGGAGGTATAAATGTATAAAAAGAAAGATTTCAACTTCCTAGAGAAATATGAAAAGATATCCTTTAAGACAGGAATTATCCTTTGTACAGGTGAGTGGATTCACATCATCATCAACAGCTTTCAAGAATCTCACAAGATACAAACAGAATGTAGCCAGGATGTCTATTTCGACCTCAGAGATTTCCTAGGTAAGTATAAAAAGATTCATGGAAGCAGACATGTGTTTACAATTGGGAATGATGGATTGCATATTCAAACAAAAAAGACAGGAGAAGAAGAAATCATTGGAGTAGAGAAGGGAATAAAAGTATCTCCTCTGGTTCCAAAAGAAAAAGGATGTCATCTCAATAATTGTAACTTTAAACAGTTTGATATTCTTAGCTCCATTAACATGGATTTGAGTTATATCAGTTTTTTAAAGGATTCCTCGTTGGTAATAGAAGAAGATAATTCTTATATCTGGAAAACAAATGGAATTACTGACATCTATATACAGTTACCTTCATTGTCTAAACCAATGGGATATATTCCTCATAGCTTGATGACTTTATTTGCCAATTGGCAAGGTGAAGAAGCGTATATCAGCATTGAAAAGAATGTACCAGGTATTGGTGTGGATAATCTTGTGTTATATGATGATGAAAACATCTTAGCTGTAGCAATGAATAGAAATGAGGAGTACAACACCTATGAACTTCCATCATCTTCTCAACAATACGTCTTAACCAATGAAGAGCTGAAAAACCTTCAAAGCATCAAGTTTAAGAAGTTATTAGCTCAGATAAAGAAGGAAAAGAATCTGAAAACAAGTTATGAAGTATATGTTGAGATTGTTGATGGGATTTGGTATATGAATGAAGAGAAATTCTTTGAAACAGAAGGGAAGATAACAACACGACGCTATGAAGGCTATAAACTTGCCACATTCATTAACAATGCTAAACACTTAACAGTTCATGATACTTATCTACAAGATGGAAATATTTATTTCATATAAACGAAAAAGTCCCCTTATTGGGGACCTCTTTTTTTTTATTTACTGAAAGTTTTGACTGTTCCTTGTAATACCTCTAGCATCTTTCCAGAATCTGTATCTTTGGCGGCCGAAATAGAGGTTAGTTTGCTATTGCTAACTAATTCATTTCTTTCTTCAAGATATACTTCTGAATATGCCTGCATTGTTGCCACATAATCCATATACTTATCAGAAAAGGCATCTAATATTTCTAAATCTAGGTTAACTCGATTTGATGCAATCTGATAAACATCATCCAAATACTTAACAGTCACAACCTGTTTTTGAGTATTCGTATCTGCTTTTTTCATATTTGTTTCATAAATATCTTCTGCTTTTTGAATCAATTCATAATCGCTTTGAACATTACTTAATTCGACTTCACTATAATCCATTGTTTTGCTGGAATCTATACTTTGCTTACATCCTAGAAGAGAAAAACAGAGAAGTAAGCAAATCACAGCCTTGAATAATCTTGATATTTTCATAACTATTTCACTGACTTAATAATATTCTTGACTTTATTCTGATAGCTTTTAGATGTGCTAGCTGAATTACCAGCGGAACTAATAGCTTTCTGTGCTGAAATTATCTGTTTTCTTAATGTATTATAGTTCTTTTGAATTGTTGTATTTTGTTTCGCTGCAGCAGAGCCAAAGGCAGAATTATTTTGTTTGCTATTAGCAATATTATTGTTATTTTGTGCTGTTGATGAATTTTTATCATTCTTCATCTCATTATTCTTTTTATCTATTGCTTGTTGATTCGCTTGTTGCTTTGAAGCTGTATCGGATGCATTGTTTTGTGCATTTTCCTCACTTTTGGATAGACTCCCTCCAAATTCTTTTGATTGACTTTCCTTATCTGTTAATGATTGTTGTTTCTGTTGGTCTTTGATGGCATTATAATCATCTTTACTGGCTAAGCTTTCATCACCAAAAGCCTCAGCAAATGTCTCATTACCATCCTCGATTTTCAGTATGCTGTCTTCTTCCTCTTTTTGACTAGCTTCCTGTTGTTCTAGTTCTTTAGCTTTTTCTTCATCACTGACTCCTCCAACTGCATCAGCAAGACTATTCATAGTACTCGTATTTGCGTTAACTGTATAATAGCCTTGAGCTATCTGATTGATTTCATTTTGTAAAGCCTGATTTTCTTTATCTGCCTGAATACTTTTCAAATACGCTTGAAATCCTTTGCCTGCATTTGTTTCTTCATCTAAAGACCCGTATTGTGCCTGAAGATTTTGAAAATTCTGTTTAGCTTCTCCAAATAGAGAATAAGCTTCTTCTTGTATATCAAAAGGTTGTTCCTTTCTTGCCTCATTGCTATTATCTTCTGACTTGAATCTTTCCTCGGCAGATTGTGTTGCATTTGTCTGCGAACTTTCTAGGTGGTTTGTAGCAAAGACAGGGGTAGGGGCTATCATGAATAGAGATAAAGCACCTGCAAAAAACTTTTTATTCACCTGTATCACCTCCACACTTTATTTTATCATACATAGGCTTCAATTCGATTTTCCTCAGATTGATGAATAGTTGATACAATAGTGTAAGGATAAAAACTTGAGAAAGTCATGGAAATGAGTTTTTGTCACTACACCAATAACAAAAGAGGTGATGAAATGAAACAGATTTATTTTTATGGAAATACAGCACAATGCCAATGTGATAAACAGGAAGATGCTATCTTTATGAGTGAATTAGAAGATTATTACATACTGATGATTGCTGATGGTAATGGAGGACAGGCAGGGGACATCAATACTGGTCAGCTTGCCATAAACATCATGTTCAACTATCTACAAAAAATCATTACACCTTATTCCTCTTTACAGGATATTAGAGATTCGATGGATTTTGGCATGTTTATAGTATCGCAGTCATTTCTGTCAATTAATGCTATCTCTGAAAAATATAGAAACATCTATGCATCATTGGCAGTTGTTATCATTTCTAAGACAACACAAAAAATGATGTTTGCCAGTACAGGGAATACTGAATTGCAATTGATACGCAATGGTAAACTTCAAAGAATCAACAGAATCTATTCAGATGCCTATGAAGCTCTGCAAAGAGGAGAGATAGAAGAAAGGGATTTCTATATTCATCCTGGCAGAAGTATGTTAACAAGTGCAATAGGAGTCTTTCCAGATGTCTCAGCTGATATCATGCTGTTTGGAGAATTACAGGAAAAAGATATCTTTATTTTAAGTACAGACGGTGTCTATCGTTATCTAAATCCTGATGAAGTCATTTCTATCCTTGGAGAAGCATCCAATATTCAGGAAGGAGTGAATCAAATCTTAACAGAAATAAATGATAAAGGTGGCGAAGACAATGCCTCTTTAATAGTGGGACATCTGTTCAATCAGTAAAAATACGATTTTACACAACTTGAAAATGAAATGATATAATGATTGAGATGTCAGATTTGTTTTAGGCAAATACAGATACATCAAAATTATTTATGTAGCAAAGGCTACGGAGGATTTACAAATGAATAAAATTATGAAGATTGGAAGTGGTATTGAAAGAGTAGACGGAGAAGCAAGAGAAGTGACAGCTTATGTAAGTAAATGTAGCACTTCATTAACAAGATTGTTAGAAGGAAACGACCCGGTAACAATCAAAGCTATGGGAAATAGAGCCATTGCTAACACAATGAAAGTTATTGCTAGAGTTCACAAAACTGTCCCTTTAAAATTAGATGCTCCAGTGTTCTTAGATGAACAGGTTGGCGAATCTGAATTAGCAGTATTCAACATCACAGTAGAAAAAGCATAGTTCAATGGATAATGGACAGTTAGAAGACTGGGGACAAATCATTCTTATTTGCCCTTGTCATATAAAAGAAGCGAAGGAATGTGAAGATATTAGAAAAATGAAAGATATGACCATGAAGATGGTCAATGGATATAGAAATGTCAATTTTCAATGTCCTTACTGCACAAACAGCTTTGATTATGAAGTGAAAATTAAACTCTTTGAACTTCTTAACAAATACTTTCAAAACAACCAGACATATGTGGGATTTAACAAGTATGTAAGTAGGAAAGGGGAAAGGATTCGTTTAAGATATATCAAAGAAATGAAAACTAACACAGGAAAAGCAATCATTATCGAAGCGGCTAATCTCACACAACATCCTAGCTTTAAAAATTCTTAGGACTCTAATGAGTCCTTTTTTTGTTGAAAAATGAAAAGAAGTCGTTTATAATAGTTATTGGGTAAATAAAAAACAAAACACAGCAAAATTTTCAATGAAAACAAGCTAAAACATCTTGATTTTTACATATCAAAGATGTATTATAGTTATGCATTGATAATGCTTTTGCGTACAAATTAAAAATTATGAAAAGTGCATGTATGAAGGCATGACCATTATTCAATGGTGATGCTGTGTATCGCCTTATTTACCCAACAAATAGGTCGTGACTTCGTACATGCATTTTTATTTTAAAAAAAAGAAAGGAGGATAAATATTTATGGACAAATATTATAAATATGAAGACAAAATAGTCAATTCCTTTCTTTTTGTACCAAAGTTCTTGTTTTCTGACGAACGCTTTATGAAGTTAAGTGTCACAGAGAAACTGATTTATTCCTTATATCTACACAGATATACAATAAGCCAATATCATGACGAGATAGGACGATATATCATTTTTACTGATGATGATGTTGTTGACAAACTTTACATCACTTCAAGGACTTGTATCAGAGCTAGAAAAAAACTCGAAGAAGCAAATCTCATCAAAATCCAAAAAACTCTAACATATAACAAAATCTATCTTGTGAATGTACTGAAAGCTTCTGAAAGTGAACATTTCTTTAACGAAAATGATTTAGAGGGATTAAAATTTTATCAGTTCCCAAGAGAATTCTTTGAAGATACTTATAAAAACTTAACACTGAATGCCAAGATGGTCTATACAGTTTTTCTAGATACTTTAACTCTTAGTCAAATGAATTACTTTGTAGATTCTAACAAAAGGATTTATTTTCAGGAGAACATGGACATACAGATAAAAAAACTAAATCTAACAAAGCCGACAATACGTGAGGCAAGATACCTCTTGATGGTATGTGGATTGTTGTTAGAGTATAAAACTTTCACTGAAGATATCAGATATTATCCATTAAAGCTGTCTCATTATACAGATAGAACTGCTGAATATAAGAAATGTAAGACAGCGAAAGAGAAAAAAGCATTTATAGAGAAGACAACAAAACAAGACAAAGATGAGTTAATACTGAATCCATTAAAAATAGGTGTAAAACTTCACGACTATAGAAAAGACGCAGGACTTACACAGACAAGACTAATCTCTTTATTAAGAGAAAGAAATGTAGATATTACTCAGCAGACTTATTCTGCGTATGAAAATGGAAAGTTACATATCAAAAAAGAACTATATGATATCTGTTTAGAGTGCATACAAGACGAAAAGAAAAAAATGTCTGAGTATACAATACCAAAAGAAAATATTGTCATAAATGACAACCCTAAAGAAAAAAATTGTCATGACATACAAGATAAAAACAAAGAAATGTCAGTAGAGGAAGAAAAATTAGTCACGAATGAAAAGAAAGAATTGACATCTCCTGAAAGAAAAGAAAGTCATATAAATTATACTTATACAAACAAAACAGAAAATAATTATAATGAAAAATTAATAGAATTAATTAATTATATTAATAACATTATAAATACTTCACATATTCTTTTAGAAGAAAAAGATTACTTAACTGCATGCTTTGATAAACTTCGTATATATAAACGATTCTATCTCAATACTTCACAAGAACTATTCACAACAGAAAGGTTATATGAAATCTTACAGAAGATGAATGAAAAAAATAAAGTTGAAGAAGTGTGTTTGAAGATTTTAGATAGAATTGAAACTAGCCATTATCAATTTAAAACCCCTGATTCAGCCATCAATTGTTTTATTACTTTCTTGCTTAATGAACTAAAAGTAGAGGAAAAACAAGCTGATGATGTCCCAGAATGGTTTTCTAAAAAGAAATTTCAGTTTAATAGATTACCTGAACGAAAAATAGAAGTGTCAGATGAAATAAAAGACTATAAATGGTGGGAGGAATAAACCCACCTTTTCTTATATTCCTAAATTTAGGATTTTACTAAATGCACTTAGTTTATGTTATAATACATTTGTATAGATAAACGATTTCCGGAGATTACATTGAAGTAATCTCTTTTTTCTTTTTGGAGGGAAAAGGAAAACGTGGAAAGGAGAAAAGATGAAAACATTAAAAAAAATCAAATGGAATCATGTTGCTTTGACTTTCATGACTCCAATGTTCATTGGAGTAAACTTCTATTGTATCTGGAAATTAATGTTAGCTTTTTTAACAGCTAACGTAAACACTGGATATAGTGCTTCTTGTTTTCTATTGATTGAAGCAATTATTCTATTTCTTATTATTACAATTAGATTTAAATAATGACCTATCTTGAAAGGAGGGATTGAGATGATGGTCATAAAGAAAAACCGTGTTTTTGTGGATTTGAGTAGCATATCATACTCAATCCACTCACAGGAAAAAGGTAGAGAGAAAAGAATGTCTTATGTTGGAGACATTGCTTCCATGCATGTTCTCAAATCATTTAGTGTTGACAGAGGTCATTTTGACGGACCAGAAATTCATCTCATTACAACAGATGGATATATCATCATTGTCAATGCATGGACATTTAAGTTATGTACGGTCTTGATAGCAAGACCAGGACAGATTGATAGATATTATAAAGCTATCAATCAAAAAGCACCAGTCTGGTTGCTTGATAAGGCTTTTTACAATCAAAAAAGAAAATTAAACAAACTCTAGTCTGGCCAACTGGAGCAAGAAAGGAAGAAAGAATTATGAGTTATATTGGTGAATCAAAATTAATGAGAGCAATTAGAAAAAAATTAGAAAGATATGGATATGGTGATATGGAAACGGCTTGTGCTGCTGAGCATATCATCGATGACAGATATGCGATTGAAGCTATCATTGCTGATGTCTTGGATGAAGATATGACCATCAATGAAGCTGTAAAGAAAGCAGTGAATGCGGAAGTTGAAAGAATGGAGTGTATGGAATAGAGTGATAAGAATCACTCTATTTTATCTTAAAACAAATATTATGATATAATTATTGACACAATATCATTTATATGATATAATGTGTGTACAGTGATGAAAGGAGAGAACATATTAAGACGATTTGTGATAGACTTTTCAATATTTCTTAATTTGTTGCTTCTTGGTCACAAGAAGTTTTTATTTTGAAAAACGTCCTCGTGATGGAACAGGTAGACATGCATGGCTTAGACCCATGTGCTTATGCGTAAGGGTTCGAATCCCTTCGAGGACACCAATATCACTCCAATGCTTGTAAAGAGTGAATATATGAAATTATATGAACATCTAGCATAATGGAAATGCGTAGGGTTCAGCGCCCTTCATGATACTGGTTCAAGTCCAGTGGTGTTCAAATGCCATATTAGAAATAAAGCTAAAACAGGGATAATCATATCCCTACATGGTCCTTTAGCTCAGTAGGTAGAGTAGATGACTGTTATACATCACTACATCAAATAAAGAAAGTTAAGTACGTGATGTATGTCAACACTTTGTGTTGATAAATCATGGTTACAGGTTCGAATCCTGTAGGGACCACCAAATATACATTTTTTGTGACAAACAATATTGGTGAGTAGCGTAGTTGGTTAGCGCAATCGGCTGTTAACCGATGGGTCGTGGGTTCAAGTCCCACCTCGCCAGCCATGGCCTGTTCGTCTAAAGGTTAGGACACAACCCTTTCACGGTTGCAATGTTGAGTTCAAGTCTCACACAGGTCACCAAAAATGGACATCTAGCATAATGGTAATGCAAAGGGCTAATTACCCTTTATGATATCGGTTCAAGTCCGATGATGTTCAGAATCTAATAATTATATAGACTATGTATTATGTATTGTTATTAGGGCTTAGCCCTAAAGTGGACATTTAGCTCAGGTGGTTAGAGCCATCGCCTCATAAGCGATTGGTCGGAGGTTCAAGTCCTTCAATGTCCACCATATAAAGATGGTGAGGTTAGCTTAATGGTAAAGCGCTGGACTGTGGCCCCAGTTATGCGAGTTCGATTCTCGTACTTCACACCATATATTGGAAAGTAGCTCAGTTTGGTAGGGCGCACGCTTTGGGAGCGTGAGGGCATGGGTTCAAATCCCATCTTTCCAGCCATATATGCCACCATAGCACAACTGGCAGTGCAACTGACTTGTAATCAGGAGGTTGGAGGTTCGATTCCTTCTGGTGGCACCATATACGGGGAGGTATGCCTAGTGGCGATGGCACCTGACTGTAAATCAGGCACGTTAGAAACACCGGTGGTTCGAATCCGCCCCTCCCCACCATTTCAAATGCCCAAATGGTGAAATCAGGTAGACACACTGGACTTAAAATCCAGAGGAAAATAATTCCGTGCCAGTTCGAGTCTGGCTTTGGGTACCATATTTTGCGGGTGTGATTCAACGGCTAGAATGTCAGCCTTCCAAGCTGAATACGTGGGTTCGATTCCCATCACCCGCTCCATAAATGGAAAGTAAATCCAAGAGGTTTTGGAACACGCCTGCTAAGCGTTGTGTGGGTATGACACCCATGAGTTTCGATTACTCTGCTTTCCGCCATATACGTCCTTAGCTCAGAGGAAAGAGCACGCGCCTTCTAAGCGTGATGTCAAAGGTTCGACTCCTTTAGGGCGTACCAATTCAATATCGCGGGGTAGAGCAGTTTGGTAGCTCGTCGGGCTCATTCCCCGAAGGTCGCAAGTTCAAATCTTGCCCCTGCAACCAATGGTGCATTCGTATAATGGTTAGTATGCTTGACTGTCTATCATGAGATAGGGGTTCGATTCCCCTATGCACCGCCAAAAAACGCCGAATGTCCGGGTGGTGAGGAAGGAGTCTTGAAAACTCTGGGCGGGCAACCGCTTGCAGGTTCGAATCCTGTGTTCGGCGCCACGGTTTCGTAGCTCAATAGGTAGAGCGCGTGGCCGAAGACCACGGCAGTATTGGTTCAATTCCAGTCGAAACCACCATAAATGGGAAATGGGACTGCTTGGAGTGGTCATCTGTTTTGCACACAGAACATCAGATGGGTTCGAATCCCATATTTTCCACCAAAAATCTAGGAGCGTAGCACAAAGGTGAGTGTACACGACCGATAATCGTGCGATGTAAGTTCGAGTCTTGCCGTTCCTACCATTTATATCATCTGTAGCTTATATGGTAAAGACACAGCCGTTAGTGCTGGGGAAGTTTGGTTCGACTCCAGACCGGATGCCAGAGTTAAGGATTCTCTGAGAAAAATCTATATTGGAAAGGACCACGGTGAGGAACTGTAAGCTTTTTTGCGACACTATTCCAAAACCGAAAGCATCTAGCTAATGCCTTGTTGGTCTGAGTTTCAAGTGCGAGGTTTGGGGCAGCTTGAACAAGAAATCGTATGGGAATAAAAAATCTGACGACAGCCGGATTGACAATATATTTCCGTCCTGTATAGGTAAAAGTGGTTTGATGTGAACCGTCAAAAGAAAAAACATCGCTGTCAAATACCGAACAAAGGATAAGAGTAGGTAAAAGACAAACCAGAATTCTTGAGGCTATTAACCTCTATTTGAATATCATTGAATAAGTTAATGGTCAACAGTCCATTGGGTAACTCCATAGGAGCGCTGTTAGGTCTTTTCTTTTATAGCAGAATGGCGAAATTGGTAGACGCACAGGACTTTGACTCCTGCATTTGAAGGTTCGAACCCTTCTTCTGCTGCCAAAATACTCAAATGGGGTGATAGATTTGTCAACTTATTATGATTATTATGTTTTTATTAAAAAGGATAATAAGTATAAGTATGCTGGATACTATGATATCTCTGGCAAACCCCTTCCCATATATTATCATACCCGTAGCTTCTCATACGGTTTCTTAGATTATGGACAATACGTTAATGACCTAGATAAATATGGTATCCATTTACCAAACGAAGGTGATGAGGAAGATGAAGCCAGATTTGGTTACCTTTTCCAATTACCAGACATAGATTCCATTCCAGACAGAAGCCATAAAGAAGCTTATATATATCAAACTCTACAAAGAGATATGGAAATTAATCATTTCGAATATGACATAGAAGAATATTTGGAAAATGATGAAGAATCTGTCGATGGGCATCCACTTGTTATCTGCAAGAGCGAATTTGATAGATTGTCATTAGATAAACAAAGGGAATATTTTTACTATCACTGGACTGATTATGAAGATATGTCCTACCATAGAAATATTCTATGTACCATCATCAATAACTGGATTAATATAAGACAATTCAAGGAATTCAGTGATGTAGATAGAAAAGACATTTATATTGTTGCCTTTGGAGGGTAGGGGGGTGATGTAAGTGCAATGTAAAATATATAAACGCACTTGGTCGTTGAAAAGGAAGTATCAATCAGAAGCGAGTTGTTATTATCTTTTTGATATTGATTATCCTTTTCCTTATAAACCATCCTATTTAAAAGCTCACAATTATCCTCGATTTTGGTGGACAACAGAATGGAATCTTATCTGTGATGAATTCAATCCTGAAAAGTATGAAGATATGGAATGGTTTAGGAAGAATGTTGCAGGATGCTTTGTGTCTCCTAAAGCGCTTAAATATATTCCATTTGCCAAATCAGATGATGATTTCCCTGTCCATGAAATATATGAAATAGAAGTTGTACAATATAAGGTAGTCAATGAAATGGGCTATCCTATAGATATGAATAACTATATCAGTGATTATATTGAGGAAAATATTAGAAGGCGTAAGGAAACAGCACAACATTTCGATATTGGTCGTTATTATCCATCTCTACGCTACTATTGGCGAAATCCTCAAACAACAAATGAAAAAAGACAGCAGTTATCTAAAGAGGAGAAAAGATACTATCAGGAAAACGGATGGCCTATCCAAGAACGTTCTAAAAGAAATGCAAGGAATTTGCCAGACCTGTTTGACGATAAATTCATCCATGTTGATAAATGCTGGAAATCTCAGACTCGTCAGTCTCGACAATATTTTAGAAATAAAAGAGCCAAAAGAAAAAGAATTCATGGAGAGGAATATAGGAATTTTGTGGGGTGATATTCTTGTCATATACTCAAAAACGTCATTCAAAAGAAGATATTCGACATGAAGCATGTGTTCATATCAAAAGAAAAGAAAAAATATTAAAGAATGTTTATGATGCGGGCAATGGTGAATGTAAAAACAATGAAAAACTTGGCTCTTACTACGGATACACGAAAGGAAAGTCGCACCGTCTTTCAAAAGGCAAAATTCATTGCTCCTGTCCAATGTGTAGAGAAAAGACGAAGGAAAGAGGATGGAAACACGCTGATGAAGTCAATATGATGAAAGGACTTGAAGATGAGAGAGAATAGCCAATGTGAATGATGGATAATTCTAGAAAAAATCCGTCAAGACTCTACTCCTATTGAGGATGGGAAAAACTCAAGCTGAAAGATGCACCAATAACCAAGTATAAGAGAAAGGCTATCATATATATTTATCTGTCTGTAGTCCAATGGATAGGACGCAGAGCTACGAACTCTGAGATGGTGGTTCGATTCCATTCAGGCAGACCAGTGAGGTATTAAGATGATAAGAGATTTTGTTTATCAGAGACTTGAATCTATGATAAACACTGTACCAACAGAACATTCTCAATCTCTTAATCAATATGCGAAAGATTTTATAAAAGGAATACAAGAGAAGTGTGATGTCACAATGTCACATGTGTTTATCGAGAACTTCCCTATGATTGTTGCTGTTCATGATATAGGGAAAAAACATATTCCAGATTATATTTTAGAAAAAACAACTCAGTTGACGGATGATGAATATGAATGTGTGAAACGTCATTGCATTTTAGGATATGAAGACTTGCAAAAAGCTTTCAACAACACATCTTTGAATAAAGAAGAAAGGGAGTTGATAGAATTATGCAAGGAATCATGTTTATATCATCATGAAAGACTTGATGGGAGCGGATATCCTTATGGTTATAAGCAAATCCCTCTTATCGCTCAAATGGTAGGAATTCTTGATAGTTTTGACGCTATGACTGTAAACAGATGCTATAAGAAAGCCATGAGCAAAGAAGAAGCTATCAAAAATCTTATTCAATCAGACAAATATAATGAGGAATTTATTTATGTATTATCGGAGGTGATAGAAGATGAAAATGAAACTAGAAATTCAGACAAATGAATTGAATGTAACATATGAAGAATTAGTCAATCATGTTAAAGACTCTTTAAAAATGAAGAATGTCCCTTTAACAAAAGTGAAAGATGTAAAAGCATATTATGTTCCTAACACAAAAGTTTTGTATTACACAGCCATGTATAATGGTGAAGAAATCAAAGGAGAAAAATACTTGTAGTTTTATACTTACAGTTTTCTCTTTATGCCAGCATTGTGATGAAACCTCCTCGTGGTTGCTGGTGGGTCGCGCTAATATCATCACAAGAAACAGACATATGGCTGAAAATCCTTTCAACGGGATAAGGCACACTTGCTTCATGGTGGGTGGAATTCCCATTATAGAAACTCGATTGAGATATAACATAAAGTGGTTCCAAGATGAACAATGCCGTTTGTAAATTGGCTGTGCGGACAAGGCTTTCCTATCCGGGTAACAAGGAAAGGGAAATCCTTCTGGTGATGCAAATGTCGAGGCACAGGCTCCATGGTAGAAAAATCCAGAGAAGAAAAACATATGGTGATATATTCTGTAGTTGATGCCATGGTTGGAGGTCACAGAGTCCTTCTTTTATGCAATGAAAGCAAACGAGGAGCAGCTTGTTGAGGTATGTACGTCTGTTTTATATCGGGATAGCATAATGGTAATGCGCATGGCTCTGAACCATGTCAGTGGAGGTTCGAATCCTTCTCCCGATGCCAAAAAAATTTCAAAATTAGCAATTCATGATAAAATGATAGTGGTAATCCTAATATCAGGAGCCACTATAATAGAAGATGGTAGCAGGGAACTATCATCTTCACTATACTATGACATTATTGATGATAGAAAACCAGTATCATCTTCAAATATCTCCATAGTTTAGTTGGTAGAACGTCGGTCTCCAAAACCGAAAGCAGATGTTCGAGTCGTCTTGGAGGTGCCATGGTTTCTTGGCAGATTGGTTATGCGCAGGACTGCAACTCCTGTCAAGCTGGTTCGATTCCAGCAGAAATCTCCATAAATTCTATTGAGGTGATTTTATGTCTTATATGAGAAAAAGACACGACAGAGCTACAAAGCTTCGTAATGATTACAAGCACATGGCTCGCAAGAAAGAAATCATCCGTAATACATATACGGATAGCTTTTGGAGGGATGAAAGAGCAAAGAAAAGACTCTTTACGCATCGTCTAAGCGATGCCAAGATACACAAAAGCTGTCCTTTGCTTCAAAGGAAAACAAATAAACTTGGATATTCATATTCAGACAAGAAAAGAATGAAGCCTATTGAAGCGTAAAGAAAATTTCAAGCGTGAAGGGTATCTCTTGCAGATAGCATCCTTTTAAAAAGTAAGTCATATTATAAAGTATATAAGGATACTCTTTTACTCGCTATCAGATAGCTTGAAATTTGTGAACGTACTTTTCTGTTGTGTGCTTTCCTTGGAAAGCATTTGATGTAGCATCCTTTTAATTCTAAAAAACGGAAGATTGGGGAAGCAGAAAAGCTTATTGCTACAAGATAGTTCGCATGGGGCTTTATGCCCCTTTTCTTTGTATATAAGGAGGTATAAAACATGGAATTAAAGAACAATTATCAGTATTTATTACTTTCACAATATAGAATGGCTGTTTATGATGATACAGAATTGCCATTAACTCATGAAAATCTCATTAAAGCCATCACATTGAATGAGAATCTATTATCTCTCGGTTATACTTTAACAGCTAAGGATATCATTACATTAGCAACTTCTCCATCATTAGACACCTTTTACTCCTCAATCAAATCCATCATCCCAAATATCAAAGCTAAGCCAATGTATCCAAACTTTCCTCAACAGGTCATGAAGATGGATGAGGCAACATATCGCTTCCATCAAATGGTTCACTATTTTTCGACATATGGACTTGAATCTATGTTGCCAATTGAGATTTGTAAAGGATGGTTGCCTAGCGTTGAAGACACAGAAAAGATTAAAGAGGATGATACGTTATTAGAAGCCAAGGTACTAAGACTTTTACCTTGTAAACTCCAATATCAAACTCCTTACACATTATCTGTATCAAAGACTGAAAGAATGACTGCCATGGAAAGAGAAATTGTCAGACATGCGTGTACAGAAATTCCTTTAAAAATCCTTCAGCAAACACCTATCCCATTTAAGGAGAATTTATTGGAATTATCATGGATTCTTTTCAATACATTAGAAAAACAATCATTTCAGGATACACTTTCAAAAATCTGCAAACATACCGGAGATGTGTTAAGAGTCATCGCATACATCTATAAAAGAAATCATTACCATTTCAAGACAAGTCAGAAAAGAATGTTTGTGCAGGTTCTGGAAAGATATTCCCCTGCAGACCTTGAAATAAACCTGATGCTTTCTTGGAAGAAAAGAGAGGGAAATATCAAGGTTTTACAGGGGATTGATTATCAGAACTACTCTCGCTCATTACCTCATATGAATGCTGTCAAAAAGCTAAGAAACAAGGAGTTGCGTTCATGGAATGGACAGGTTGATGCTATGCTTAAGATAAAGGATGAAAAGGCCGTCTCTTACATTGGTCAAAGACCAGGAATGCTACTGAGAATGATGGCATGGTTGATGAGACTAGGATATGATAAAGAATCAATCAAGAAGGAACTGATGTATCATCGTGAAGACTTATCTATGCCAACTCTTATAACAGTCTTGACGTATTTCGGGGGACATGAGGAAAGAGAAGAGGCTGAAGGAATTTATGAAGTTTTAAGTGAGGTTCTTTTTGAAAAGATGAAATATCTCAAAACACCTCTACAGAACAAGAAAGTCTATGTGGATGAAGGAAACTTCTCCATGATAGATTCCATTGTTGAGTGTTCATCAAAATCTGATGAGGGAGGATACATCAGAAGTGGACTTGCCATCAAGATTCCAGAGAATGTAAAGAGATTACGTTTCTTTGTCTACTGGAATGACAAGAAGAGAGTGGATATTGACCTCCACGCTGATGCCTTTGATAAGGAAGGAAATGCATTTCATGTTGGATGGTATGGAGAATATCATAAAAATGGTATTGTGACATCAGGAGATATCACACATAGCAACGCTGCAGAATATATTGATATTGATATGACAAAGAATGTAGCTCGTGTCGATGCTCAAATTGATATCTACGATGGAAAGAGAAGTTTCAAGGAAATAGAAGAGTGTTTTGTTGGAATGATGGCTGTCAATCAATTAGGAGAAGACGTGAAGCTATATAATCCAAAGAACTGCTTCTTCTCACATTATCTAAGAAGTCAGCTGGACTATATGAACTATGGATTTATTGCTGTAGACAAAAGACTTCTAATCTTTGGAGGAAAGAATAGACTAGAAGACTTGTACTCATCAAAGTTCAATCTTAAAGTCTATGTGGATTTGCTTTGCTTGGCACAAGGGGCAACAATGGTTTCCAATAGAGAGGAAGCTGAAATCATCTTAAGTGTAGATAAGAGAGAAGAAGAGAATAGTGTATCTCTGATAGATAATAACTTTTTTGTTGAATAGACTGCTCATATAGGGTAGTCTATTTTTTATAAAGAAACGGATATGTTAATAATAGGAAAATCATAAAATTATTTAGAAAAATAACAAATATTTATAAAAATATGTTATTATAGAGAAGTCAAAAATAGTAAAGAAAGGAGGTTGGATGAATGTTAAATACTATTTTATCGCCAGGAATTATTATAGGAGCCATCGTTATTATCATTATTGTTTTGATTGTGTTGACTGGTTATGTCAAGGCATCACCAGATACGGCGTATATTATATCTGGATTGAGAAAAGAACCAAAAGTTTTGATTGGTAAAGCAGGAATTAAAATACCTTTCCTAGAAAAGAAAGATGAATTGAATTTACAATTAATTCCTATTGATGTACAAACTTCTAACGCTGTACCAACAGCCGATTATATCAATATTAATGTCGATGCTACAGTGAATGTAAAAATCAGTGACAAAACAGAATTATTGAATTTAGCTGCACAAAACTTTTTAAATAAATCGACAGAATATATTGCAAGAGTAGCACGAGAAGTCCTTGAGGGAAACGTTCGTGAAATTGTCGGCCGAATGAATTTGGAAGAAATGGTTTCTGATAGACAAAAATTTGCTGAATTGGTTAAGGAAAATGCAGAACCAGATTTGGCAAAAATGGGACTAGATATCGTTTCTTTTAATGTTCAGAATTTCATGGATGACCAACAAGTTATTGAAAACCTTGGTGTTGATAATATTGTAAAAATTCAAAAGAATGCAGCCATTTCTAGAGCAGTGAGCGAACGAGACATTGCAGAAGCCCAATCAAAAGCTTCACAAGAAGCCAATGATGCTAGAATTGAAGCGGAAACAAAAATTGCAGAAAGAAATAATGAATTAGCCATTAAACAGGCAGAATTAAAGAAGGTTTCTGATGCAAAGAAAGCAGAAGCAGATGCTGCTTATAAGATTCAAGAAGAACAATCTCGTAAGTCTATTGAAATTGCCACTGCAGATGCCAACATTATGCGCCAAGAAAAGGAAATTGAATTAAGAAGAAAAGATGTAGAAGTCACTGAACAAGAATTAGAAGCCAAAATCAAAAAACAGGCAGAAGCTGAAAAATTTGCTGCTCAACAAAAAGCTGATGCTGAATTGTATAAGCGTCAAAAAGAAGCTGAAGCAAGATTCTTTGAGACTCAAAAAGAAGCCGAAGCTCAAAAGGCTAAAGCAGAAGCTATCAAATATCAAATGGAACAGGAAGCTGCTGGTATTGCAGCCAAAGGTGAGGCTGAAGCCAAAGCCATTGAAGCAAAAGGTATTGCTGAAGCTCAAGCTCTTGATAGAAAAGCAGAAGCTATGAAAAAATATGGAGAAGCTGCCATTGCTGAAATGTATTTCAATGCTTGGCCAAAAGCTGTTGAAGCAGCTGCAAAACCTCTTGAAAAGGTTGGTAATATTACTATGTATGGTGAAGGAAACAGTGCAAAGCTTATTGAGGACGTTATGAAAAGTACAACTCAAGTCAATTCAGGTTTAGAAGGAAGTATCGGCATGGGATTAAATCCAATGTTATCTAGTTTGCTTGGAATCAAAGCAATGTCAACTTTATCTGATAATCAGACTAATGAAGGAGAGTAATCCCCTTCATTTTTTTTCTGTATTTTTCGCACAAAGCAACATTTATATGATAAAATATAGACAATTTGAAATAGGTGTAGACACCTGGAGGGCAGAGAAGATACGTATTCATTTATGTGTTTTCTCTGTCTTTTTATGGAGGTAGAAATGATAAGAGTTAATTACGATTTTACTATCAAATCTTATTCACAGGGATATAAGGTTTATCGTGAGTTACATAAGATTGATAAAAAGGGAAACCCATTATATGATTTTTTAGGATATGCTACTGATATTCCACATGCTCTGGGAATGATTCAAAAACGCATGGAAAGAGAAAAGGTAGATGAAGGTGATTGGACATTAAAAGAAGCAATTGAACAATTCAAGGCAATTCATGATGATTTATATAAGGATTTTTTAAGTATTGAACAAACTATCAAAAACCATGAAAACACTCACTCATAATTGGATAAGATTTTGGATTGGCTACATAGCCCTGTTTATGATTTTATGCATGGCTGATGTAAAAACTGGATTGTTCTTTTATGGCCCCATCGGGATTATGCATGGAATGTTGATAGGATATATCATATATCCAAATATGAATGATAAGAAGTTTTATATTCCATACTATTTGTATTATATTTGGACATTTGTTAACTGTTTATTGTTTATATACTTGTAAAATAAAAACAACAAAAAGTAGATAATAGCATATCTATATTGACTTAAAACAGTTAATATGATATAATATGTATACATTTGAAGGAGGTATGATAGATGGCTAATAAAAGTTTTATTATTAATAAATTAAAAGAAAGATTAGCATGGATGAAGGAAAATACTGACTATAATGTGGCATTTATCTGTCTTCAGGGAAGCCAAAATTATGCTATGGATACAAAAAAAAGTGATGTTGACGTTAAGTGCTTTATAGTTCCTACGCTAAAGGACATGGTAAGCAATAAACAACCAGTCAGCAAAATTTATACTATGGATGATAACAGCATCATTGATGTTAAAGATATAAGACTGTTACCTTCATTGCTACATAAATGCAATCCATCTTATCTTGAACTTTTGTATTCTGATTATTTTTTAACAAACAATTCTTATCATCGCGTACCAACTTTAAGATTGAAAAAACAATTAAAGAAAGTTCGTCATGATATTTGCAATAGAGATGTTATGCGTTTTATGAAATGCTTAAAAGGCAATGTACATGATAGACGTAAACATATGGAAAAAGAAACAGAAACGACTGCTAAGGACATTGAAATCTATGGATATGTTCCTAAGGACTTTCATCATTTATTGAGATATACTTACATGATTGAAGAAATCAATAGACTTGGTAAAATCAAGTTTGAGTCATTAATGTCTCTTGATTTTTTAACAAGACCGAAATTCAATGAATTAAAGCTCTACAAGACAAATCCTGTTTCAAAAGTGGAAGCCATGAGATTAGCAGATATGTATGTCAATAAAGCGGATAGAATTGTAGAAGAATTTGAAGCAAACTATAGTGGCAATATTAATGATGAAATTGATGAAAAAGTGAAACATTATGTCAATGAGTATGTAGAGTTCTGTATTGAACGTGATGTGATTACAGAATTCGTTGACAAGGTTCAACAAAAGAAATTAAAAGAAGTAGAAAGAGAAAGGAGCTAAGTTATAATTTTATAGAATCTGAAAAGCTACCTTTTATGGTGGCTTTTTTTTCTTAGGAGGGATACAAGCATGACTTTAGAAGAATTAAAAAATATTAGTAATGAAATCAAGATAAGAAATAGTACAGGTACTCATATGATAAAGCATGTTTTTATTTATAAACCTTCAAAGAAAACATTTAAGACCTTTCAAAAATTAAATTTACCTTATATAAGTGACTTAATTCTTTCAATAGATGAGGACAAAAAATCATGCTTTCAGTTCTACTATGAGTCTCATCTAGAGAATGAGTTTCACGGTGTTATAGATATAGAATGCAATGAAAATGGTTTTTGTTCCTATGTCTGTTTTAAAACAAGATACTTGAGAAAGAAATCTCCTAATAAGTATAGAGATTTAGGCAATTTTGAAATATATGGCGTCATAAGGGGTGGGAAGTTATTTCAATATCAGGTTTATACATCGATAGCTTTTTATAAAGATGCTGATATTTGTCCGGGTTGTGGAAATATTAATTATTTAAGCTATCAAGAAGCGTTAAAAAAAAGAAATAGCTATTTACATGAATAACCCAGATTTTGGGCTAAGAAGAATGTATACACTGAAATAAAAGGAGTTGAAAAATATGACTTTAGAAGAATTCAAAAGCATCAGCAATGAAATTAAATTAAGAAATATGACATCTCAAAATATGATTCGACATTGCTTTATTTATAATCCAACAGAGGAAGATATTCAAAATCTTGTTAAGATGAAACTCATATATCATGAGCATAAGGATTCAGATTTCTTTACATTTGGAAAGTGGAAGCGTCCAAACAATGAAATGATTTCCTTTTTGAATGTAAAGATAGATATTCAATGCAATGAAGAAGGATTTGTAGCTTATACATGCTTCTTTGCTACTGAAGGAGGAAATAATAATAATCGAGGATATCTGAATTTAAAAGAAAACGAAATCATAGGAGTTATTCATAATCATCAATTTGGTTATTCAAAGTATGAGTCACTTAATTTTTATTTAGATATGTTATGTAGAGATAGAGAAACAAGACCTGATTTTTCTATATATCAAGAAATTCAAAAGGCGACAGCTTTATGTTAGAAATTTTATTGGGATTTTACCCAGGAGTGAAAGGAGTTGGAATTAAGAAATCTATTCCCTAATGAAGCTTTGGATTTTACACCATGGCTAGCAAAAAACAATTTAATACCAGATATCATTCATACCCTCAACCTCTTTGATAATCCTATCCATCTCTATAAGACTGAAGTTTCAGTAGGAGACTATCGTTTAGATATGATTTACAAAGAATCTGGAGGGAAGGGGAGTCTGATAGTAGAAAATCAATATGGCAACAGTGACTCCCGACATCTCGGACAAATCATCGTTTATTCCAAGCTGACTCATATACCTAAAATACTGTGGATATGTGATAAGGTGTGCTTGGAGCATCGAAGAATATCCGAGAGTTTGAATGGTATCGAGATAATCCCAGTGTCTATGGAGATTGTTCCTAGAGCAGAGAGAAGATACTTCCTTAAATCTCACATATATGGCAACTATAACCGAGTTATCACTTATCGACTTGGGGAAGATTGTGAGGTTTTGGGAAGGATTATAAATGGAGTGTAGATATAATTTCTTTTGAAAAAAGCATGAGGAGGTAGGAGAATGGAAATCACAATAAACTCAAATATATTAATTGGAAGTATTATTGCAATTATAGTCATTGTTTTTAGTCTAATAGGACTATTTTGTGATGAAGATGAAAAACTTCTGACTCATATGGGATATTTTGCTTGTTTCTTTTTTGGAACATCAGCGTTAGCGTTAGTCCTTTTTGGAAACAGTGTATTATATTCTGAAAATACGGTATTTCTAACAGAAATTCCTAATACTCATGAATATTATATTTATCATCAAGGAGATGAACAAAGTTCATTGCAGTATATGGAAGGAAATAAATTGATAACTGACAAAGTCAATGATTTAGAGATTATCTATGATGCCAAAGATGAACCTTATATGGAAATAGAGGAAGGGAAAAGCATCATCAATCAGACAATAGAAAAAAATGTAACTATTCATATGACTATTGAGGGAAATGAATAGACTTGAGATGCCAAAATGGCATTTCAAGATGTGAGGAGGTAATAGATGGCAAATGTAATTATTATACTCGGAATAATTTTTTTAATCATTGGATGCGTTTATGCTATATATTGTTTCATAAATGAAATGGACTTATATATGACGATATTCTTTTCTGTGTTTTGTTTGGTCATAGGTGGGATACTCATAAAAGATGGAATAGATAGGAAGAACGCTAAAGAACAAGAACAAATGAGAAACGAGATTGTTGATATTGATGAAAGAACTGTTGTTCTCAAAGAATTACCAGAGCAATCATCGTATTATGATGTTCAGAATTTGTCTGGTGGTACAAAGATAAAATATTTGGATGGCAAAGAATTAGTGACCTTAAATATTGATAATTATAGAGAATTTTATGATGCCGAGAATCAACCATATATTGAAATCAAAGAGAGCAAAAATACATACGGTGACGTGCTAGAAACAAATGTTGTTATTCATTTGAAGGTGCTAGAAGATGACTAATAATGAGCTTTTCCTTTATATAGGATTCGCATGTTTCTTCTTTGCGTTTATAGCTTTCTTGCAATTTCTTTGGGATGATTACGATGTTGTTATGAAGGAGTTTAGAGAAAGAGTATCCTTTTTTGCCATTTCCATAATCGTAGGATTCTTATGTTTTATTCCTGTGACGACATCTACTCAGGAAAACACTATCAAACTCAAGCCTATACCTGAACAAGGAACTTATTACACGTATCAAGAGAGTGATAAAACAATACGATATTTAGATGGAAGTGAATTAAAGAGCATGAAAGCAAATAGCTGTAAGGTTCTTTTTGATATTAATGATGATAAGCAGCCATATATGGTGAAAACTGATAATTACAATGTTTATGGCAATAAAATTCAGACAGAAGTAGTTGTACATTTGAATAGTTTAGAAACCCAAGAGTAACGGAGGTATATATGATAATAGCATTTAGTCTTATATTGATAGGAATATTATTATTTTGCTTAGGTTTATATTTGATGGAAGATTTTCATCCTGCTTTATCATTATTATGCGTTATTTTATGTTCAATTTCTGTGGCAGTAGGAATTTTCTTTCCAATTGATAAGATAACAACAAAATATTATATTGCTGAAGAAATGAAAAATAACGAGACTATTGCCTTGCTAAAGAGCAACTGTGATGAATATACAATGAAGTATATAGAAGATAATGAATTGAAGACATTAGATAAAGACAAGTCTGATACCAAAATTTACTTTGATGCTGAAAAGCCGTTTATCGAGGTGGAAAGAATACAAACTCTATTCTTTAGTGGGACGTCTATGAGCTTGCATTTTCAAACACAAAAACAGATGGAAAAATTGATAGAAAATGAATAACCTTATCCTAAATAGGAGGAGTAATATATGGATAAAACAAATCAAAGTATCGAACAGATATTTACAGACCCAAAAAATCTTGATAACTTCTTAGAAAATCCCAAGGAGTTAGAATATATATTATACGAACTTCTGACTCAAGGTGATAATATACGTTTCATTCAAATACTGACATTATTAAAAAGAAGGTTAAATCAAATAACTAGAACGTCTGAAGATAATAATGAAAAAGTATATAAAATTGGATATGCTGAAGGAATGTTAAATCTCTGCATGAAAATTTCCACTTTTAAATCCGAAATCGAAATGAAAGAAATGAATTCCTCTGAGAATTTAGTAGAGAATATAGAAAATAATTGCTGGCATAGCACTCTAAAACATAAAAAGAATTATAAAATCAAAACGGATGAAGATTATAACATATATATATTAGCTACAACAAATGACATAGATGAGCTAATTAAAATGAAAAATGGGCTCTTGTCTAATCCACGTGGATATTCTAAAAAGGAGTTATCTAAGGCAATAGAACTTTATAATAAAGAGGAATTTATAAATATAAGAGAAGAACTTTTGAAAGATAATATTGTGGCATCCTATGAAGTAACACTTATTATTGATGATTTTGGTAAAGAATTTTATTCGATTTATGATGAACCAGAGATAGATGAGTATTTAAAAGGATTTTCAAATGAAAGATTTCGTATAAAGGATATAAAACATTTAAAGGCTTTGAAAAGATATAAAAATTACTAATTGGTTTCAATCAAAAATAAGTATTAACAAAAACAAAAAAACAAAATATCAGAGGTGATACAATGACTATAGGAGATATAATACCTTTATTTCTTAAGCTATTTGCTCAATCGTGGGGACTCTGCTTTTTGGCTGTTTTTGCATGTATGAGCCTAAGTTTGTTGTTTTTGATTTTGATGGAACCAGTATTTCGAAAGTTAGATAAGAATACCTAACCAAAAGTAGATAGAATTTTTGAAAGGTGATGAAATGAATTATGTTTTGATGATGATAGTTTGTGGAATGGTTGTTAATGGGTTTAGATTGACCATCAATAAAAAAATGGCTAAGGGCATGATAATGTACGCCTTAGCTATTGTTCTAACTGTATATAGTATTTCATGGCTTGGATAAAAAAAGAGATGGCAAGCTATTTGCCATCTTCTTCACCTGTAAAGAAACCATCTAATAAACTATCAATTTCTTTATCAAGTTTAGCATCGTCTTCAACTATAGGAGTATAGTTAGAAGTTGATACTTTTTGCTGAGTGTCTTTATTGACATCATTCAACATTGCCAAAAGCTCCTCTTTAGAGAAGTTTGACATGAGTGCTCTAAGTAATGGAGCATTTTGTTGGTCAGCAGCCTTAATATGTGCTTCCAACATATCTGCATTTGCAGAAATTTTGGCTTGTTCAACTTTAGCTCTTTCAACCTTAACTTTTTCTCTGTGAGCAAGTAAGTTAAGAACTGCACTTCCAATAATAGCAAAGATAGCCATTATGAATAAGATAATTAGTGCAATTTGTACCAAGTTAAACATTCCTTCAACATTGTTCATGGCAGCAGTATTTTCTGCGTATGCCTGTTCGTACTGTGATGCTAAATCTGCATATGAAGATAAAGTTATAAAGTTTGCCATAATATTCTCCCTTCCGATACATTCAAATGAATATACCTCACCCTGGCAAAGAATATATATTTTATAGTTTATATATTCAGGTGGCCTAAATTTATTAGGACTTGAAATGAATAGTTGATATTTAATCCATAAATGATGTGAAGTGAAGAAAGATAAATATCAGACTCCCAAAACACAAAAAAGAGACTTTGAAATAAAGTCTCAAGTCGGAATAAATATACATATATATTATAGCATCAACATTGCTATTTGTAATAAAACGAAATATTTTAAATATATATTTAGAAAATAACTAAAGTCATGCTTGATATGATAAAATAAAGATGTGGAGGTGGAACATGACAGTAAATAAAATCATAAAAAAAATCATTATTTATACTTTCTTCTTCTCTTTAATCTTTTCAACTGTTTATTTCATTAAAGACAATGTAGAAAAACAAAAAGAAATTAAGGAAACGATAGCCTTTTTGTTCGACAACTGGCACAGTCAGAACATGGAGGGTATCTATGATATTTCAAAGACAAAGGCAGAGGACAATATATTCCAATATAAGACTGGATTCGAAGAGAACGAAGTCATTAGTGATATTATTAATAAACATATATATGAAGGACCTGAGTATGACTTAGATAGAGATATTGTTATAGATGGTATAGGAAAAAAAGATGCAAAGGCTTCTGTCACAATAAGTCTGCGTACATATAATAATCTTGAAGTTATAGATACTGTTATAGAAACGTTACTCAATGATAATAGTAAAATTACAAAAGATTATCAACATGACAAATTTGTCGAAAGCAACGAAGACAGTATTTTGAAAGCTACACAAGAGGTAGAAAAGACATCGCAGAAGAAAATGATTATTTATATGGAGTGTGAAGATAATAAATGGACAATTCCTTATCAAAATAATAAAAATTTCTATGATGCTATGAGTGGTGGAATGATAACATTCAGTGAATCAGTTAATACTGAGGTTGATATATAAAAAAGGCCTCCCATCTGGGAGACCTGTTCGTATGAGATAGATTTTCATAACATGATAAGATGAAATTCCTATCTCTAAAATCAAATATCAACTATATTCATTTTTTACTGAAATAATAAGGGAGAAAAAAATTTCAGCAGTCTTATTTTTTATCCTGACAGAAAAAATGGAGGGAGGTGGTCTGCATACAATGCAATCTGCCAAGACATTATTATATTATCGGTTAATTAAGACAATATTATTGTAGCATATAAATTGGATTTTGTAGGAAATCATAAGAGGTGGTTATATATGGGAAAAAAAAGACATCCATTAACAGTTTTAAAGTCCATTAGGGAACAAAGGGGCATCACTCAAGCCGAATTAGCTAAAGAATTGCTTGTCACTCCACAGTATTACAGTGCTCTGGAAAGAGGATTGAATGAACTGACATATTATGATGCCTATTTGATAGCAAGAAAATTAGGAATGCCTCCAGATGCATTGTTTATGGAAGATGCTATTGATAGATTGAGAGGAGAAGGGGGAAGAAGGTAGCAAAAATTAATTAGATATAATAATTTGGTTAGAATGGATTATCATTATTGAATATGATATGATATAGCAAAAGAAAAGAGTTGAGAAAAATGTTTAAAATGAATTACAATGGAGGACTATTAGGGGTAATCATAGATGAAAACATAAACTTTAATTCTAGATTTTTAAAAGAAGTATCTAGGATTTTCCCTATAGTTGATAAGAATGATGAAATAACGCAAATAGTAATTACACAGTTAGGGTCTATATATATTGATAATATATCATTGACATATTTATATAATATTTGTGCCTATTTCTACAAAAAGAAAGGAATAAAATGTATGGTACAAAAAATTTTATATAACAGAATCGATAATACTATTAAATCTTATGATGCTGATAAATATAATTTTATTGAAATGAATGAAATATATGTTGGAAAAATAAATTATTATACATTGTATGGAGAAAATGAATTTACTCATGTTGTAAAAGGAATAACGGATTATATTTTAAGTAAAAGTATTGTACATAAGAAAAATAAAATTGAAGAATTTCTAAAAACAACAATTGGAGAAATATTTTCAAATGCAAGTTATCATAATCAGATAAAAGAATATTATTTTTTTCAGGACTCGAGTTTAATCGAAGGAGAAATATATCTTACGGTTAATGTTATAGATTATGGGAATACTATAATTGCAAATGTAAACAAGTATTTTAAAGAAAATAATATAGTTGAAAAAACCAGAGAAAAAAGAATAGACTGGGCTATTAAGCAAGGAAATACAACTCGCATAGGTAGTGGAGGATATGGGTTGAGTACATTAATTCAATATTTAAAAAATGTAAATGGTAAACTAATAATTCTTTCTGGCAATGAAATATATGAATTGTCACCAAAAAGTGCTAATACCACAAACCTAGAAAATGCTTCATTTCCCGGCACAATTGTGTCGTTTACAGTACATCTTTATGATTTGGATAATTACTTGGAATATGATACTGATAGAAACACAATTCAAACTAGAAGTATTAATTTAAATGATATATAATATAAATGATAATGGGGTGAGAAGATGATTATAAAGATTAAAGATTTTGCACAAGGAGATACAGCTGTCTCTTATGAAGAAGGAAGAAAATGTTATGATTTAATGAAGGAAGGCTTAAATAGAGGCGAAAAAATAGTTTTAGATTTTAATGATGTCAAGTATGTTATAACAGCTTTTTTGAATCCAGTTATCGGCGATGCAATATTAAATTATGATAAAAACATTATGAATAAAATAGATATAAATAATGCTTCTACAGATATTATAGAGAAAATAAAACTTGTAAAAGAAGGTGCTTTAATTAAAAGAGAGGATTTAGATGAGTAAAGTATTTTTAGATACATGTGTATGGTTTGAGTTAGTAGCTGGAGCAAATCCAACTTCTGCTCATCAGATATTACAAACTCAAAAAGCAACAGATTTATTAAATAATATATTAAGTAGTAATGATGAAATAATTACATTAGATATTCAATTAATCGAATTAACTCAAACTATAATTAAAGCAAAATTAAAAGAATGTAATAGAGATTTAAAACAAAATGGGCAATCAGGAATTGGAAATATAAAACAATTTAGAAATGACCCTACATGCCATCAATATTATTCTAATGCAATAAATGTGTGTTCACATGCAATCAATGATATTAGAGCATTTTCTAAAAAAATTGAAATATATCATAGTGATATTGATAAAATATTATGTAATTTAATTAAAGCGGATATAAATGACTATATATATTATGAATTTTGTCAAAAAAATGATATAAGACTATACACATTTGACCAAGATTTTAATGACTTTGAATATCAATACTTAAATATACTTTAGAAAGCTTATTTTAGTTTCTACGCAGAAAAAATAATATGAGCAAGTTTATGGTAAAATATAAATGTAAATATAAACGAAACAGGACATGTCAACAGATATGTCTTTTTTTATTGCTCATATTTACGAAAATAATGGAAAGGAGCTCTTCAATAAGCAAGAGAAAGTGACAAAAAAATGAAAAAAGAACAATTCAAATCAGTGGAGATAGGACAATCTCGAAATAAAGCAATGATTATAGGATATCTGCCAGAATTTGATAAGATTTCAATTTATAACCATGTACAGGAAATTAAATTAAAAGCAACAGATGTTGAATATCAGTTTAATTTTAATCCTAGATATGTTCATATGAAAGAAAGTATCTATAGTGGGAGTGAAGAAGAACAAATCTGCAAAAAATCCAACAATAATCTCAAAAGATTATCTCAAATCATTAATAATACTAATAAAGACTTTAAAACGAATCATCAATTTATAGTCTTTCATTACTCATTAATTGATTCTATTAATAAATGGTTAGACGATTTATGGGAATCAACCAAATATATGAAATATGGAAATTTGAAGAATGATGTTGGGTTATTGCATGACGTTTTTCATAATACTGAAAAAGAATGGGTTGTGATTGATGGTAATAGTTACTTTTCATCAATTCATCAAAGTTATTTAGCAAGGAAACAATTAAAGAATGTCCCAGATGAAATTAAGGAATGGTCAAAGTATTATAATGTCAGAAAATCATTAGGAAAAGCTTATACAAAAGATATGCTGTCAACGCAAAGTGATGAATATGACATACAGATGATTCAATTGATTGCTTTGGTTATGGAAAAGAATATGAGTTCATGGAATCAAAGTGATAAAATAGATTTTATGAAGATTTTGTATAGATTATTATTTGCCATTACTTATAGAAATAAGGATAAATGGATAAATGCTAATGATATGTTTGTTTATATACAAGCAATAAGATATCTTACATTGCCATTTGATAAGACAACAACATTTAAACAGACAAATAGAATGAATTATATTCTTTTGACTGCATTATATGAAAAGGATAAGAATCTAGAAAAAACAACTTTTAATATCAAGATGTTTAGAAACCTTATTGAGGGATTAATTTCAAAGAATGAACGAAAAGAGAAATTAGATTATGTCTTAGATGGTTTAAATGAAGTGTATAATGCGATGATTTACTATCAGAACGAATCTCTTCATATTTTAAAGGATATTGACGGACAATCTGCACGAGACAGATTGACAAAGATTGATTCTTTATGTGCAAATGGAGTTATGAAATATACTTCAAAGTGTAGAGACAAGATTATTAATGATGATATTGATATTGTTCAGATGCGTAAGAAATTAAAACAAATGGCTGATAATATGATAAAAGTTTATCAAAATTATCTTAATAATAATGTAACAAAATTATTGCACAATAATCCCAAATTAGCGAGCAACATTTCAAATATTTATAAGCTTGGACACTTTGAAGACAACCTAACAGAAAGAGATTTTTTCTTATTGGTTATGGATGCTTTGAAATGTTCTTGAAAGGAAGTGATTATATGAATTTAAGAAAGAAAATAGAGGAAACGAAGAATTGTATTGAAAAAGATAATTATGCAAATAGAAATTATGAGATTTGCTGCAGTTATCTAGAATCTATAAAACTCAGAATTCAAGATAAAGAAAGAGGTGAAGATAACCATTACACTGTTATGATGTGCCCACCTAAAACCCCAAACATTGATTCATACCTTATATGTTCCAAACAACATAATGATTATGCTATTCAGATAAAGCAAGGAAAGAATAAGGATAAGGAATCAAAAAATAGAATGTGGCATAACAAATACAAAAATATTATGAATACTGATAATTATCTCTATCTTACATATGAAAAAGAATCAGATAGAATAAGCTATAATAGCCAATGGCATGTTCAAGAAGATAATACAGTAGAAACAATTCAATATATCGAAAAAAGAAAGCAAGATAATCCAAAAGAATATAAGTTTCTGAAAAAGATGATGGAAAATCTTGCTTTTTCTAATGCAAATGAAGATGAGATGGATTGGATATTATTAAATAGATTCTATGCATATCTATTTCAAAATAACTAATCCTCTTTATCCATTATCTATTTAAATATGATATACTATTAATGTAATCTTAATACGAATAAAAGACACGTCATTTCGATGTGTCTTTTTTGTTTAGGAGAAAAAATTAAAACAAGAAAGGATGAAACAAAATTATGGCAAAAACATTAAAAAAACCAAAGTATGATGCATTAACATTTGCATATTCAAAAAAAGAAGCAGGGAAAATGATTCCTAATACAACTTTTACAGCAGGAGGAGAAGATGAAAGATTCTATAGTATTAAAAACAAGACAATCTTGCCATCTACTGGAAAAGTAGCATCTATATTATCTGATAAGATTGCAAAAGCAATTTTAGAATCTCAGTTAACAAATGATGAAACGATGATAGGATGGGGTAAAAATGGAACTGAGCAATTTATTTATGGAGAATTGCCTGGTGGTTCTGCAAGTGATATAGAAAAATTCATTATTAACTTAGATGAAAAGAAAATCTATGCAACGAATATCTATTCACATCTTTTATATAAAGTTATCCTAGCATATGACTTATTGCAATTTGTCTTAGCTGGTGAAAAAGCAACAGATGAACAAAGAGAGGCTTATGAGATTTTAGCAGGTATTAACTATTTACCTACTGAACCTTTTGATGAAACATCTATTTTAGTAGATTCGGCTGAAAAAGAAAGTTTTGTCACTTTATGTGATAGTATTTTACAAACAGCATCAATGTTTAATGGTTATGAGTTTGATACTGAAATACCTAATAAAGATAAGGACTTTGATATCTATGCTAATAAGATTAAATATAATCTTTTGCCATTAGTTGCTATGCATAATAAGGTTGATGATATGTCTATTGATACTGGAGAAGAAGATGAAGATGGAAATCCTATCTATATTCCGGAAATCAAACCTCTCAAAGTCAAAAGAAAGAAAAAAGGAGCGAAATCTAAAGCAAACTCATCTATTCCGTATAAAGATAGAGATTATACGTTAATGACTGATGAAGAAGCTGAAGATTTACCTGAAGAATTAAAGATTCAAAGAGATGCATGTATTGAACTTTATGAAAGAAATAAAGAGTTTATGGATGATAATGATGAGCTTTGGGAATGTATCTTAAGCTTCTATCATGGAAACATCTGGAAAATGGGATTCTTTGGACCATCTGCTTCTGGGAAAACAACGTTTGTCAGAATGATGGCAGGAGCATTAAAATTACCTTTCGCACTGGTAACAGGTAATAGAGATACAGAAACAGCACAGTTGTTTGGACATATGACAATCAAAGATGGAGATATGGTCTTCGTTGATGGCCCATTGACTCAAATTGCGAGATACGGTGGTATCTTCTTATTTGATGAAAGAAATATGGTCAACGCTGGTGTCGTGTCAGCGACAAACAACTTGCTTGATGATACTCGTATGTGTACAATTCCTCAAACTGGAGAAACTATCAGAGCTCATAAAAACTTCAGATATTGTGAAGCTTTCAATATTGGATATGAAGGGACAAAAGAAGACAACTTGTCACATATTTCACGTATTGATGAATTCCATAAATTGGCACATACAGATGAAACAGAAGCTAAAATCGTCGTTGCGAATTCTGGAATTGAATTAGGAGTAGCCAAAACGATGATTCAAGTCAAAAACAATATCACAAAAGAAATCATAGAAGACGGGGATGAAACTACTCAAAGAGTAGATTTACGTTCTTGTATTTCATGGGCTAAAAAGACAATGGATTTGGAAGGTAATGCATTAAGAGCAGCACTTTCTACAATCTTAACACCTCTATCAAAAGAAGTTGATACAGTTTTAAGCAGTAATAATATCAAGAACTTCTCTGCTACAGGGGACCCTGTCGTAGATTATGCTTCTAATGAGATTAGAAAATATTTCGATGAAAGTGTTAAAAAGAAAGTCATCAAGAAAGAATATGAATTTGAAAAATATGAACTTTAAGAATTGAAAAGGCTGGTATTTCAGCCTTTTTATTTTAAGGAAGGAGTAAATTATGAAAAGAAAAACAGGAAAATTAATGAAAAAGAAGGTTAAGAAGATTTTAACTGGCATTGAGTTGCTTACAAGTAAAGGTTATAGAGCCAGCTATAAAAGTATGGCTGAAACTTATTGTAAACAGCCTCTTCAATTTAAAATGCTTTTAAATGCAGGAAGTTTTACAAGTGTTAATGATAAAGGTCAGACATTGATGAATATTGACTTGAATATGTTTAGAGATGATAAGTTTTCAACATCTCACTATCATCTGTTTGCTAAAGGCGTGATTTTACATGAATCCGGTCATGTTTTATATAGTGATTTTGATGTGATTAGAAAAAACGCAGATAATGTGAATCAGTTAAGAAATCAAATCAAGGCAATCGGAGAGGCATACTATCAAGAATCTGACCCTATTCTCAAACAGGACTGTGAAACAAAATTGTATGATGCCATTTTAGAATTTACTAAGGCAAGTAATCTACCAGATGTCCTAAACTCTTTTGAAGATGCTGCAGTAGAGAGAGTCATGTCAGAAATGGGTAAAGATGAAAATGGAAGCATTGCTTTTACAAGAAATTATATTGTAGAAAAAGATACACAACATAAATTAGATGGCATCAATAACGATGCGATTCCATTGGATTCAGACAACTGGAATCAAGCCACTTTGGATGGAATTATCACTGAAGCCAGATTAATGGCTACAGCAGGATATAGAATGGCTATTGATATGACTATCATATCGCATACTTTTGAGCCTGCAGAAATCAATCAGATTAAGGATATCTGTCAATATGTGAGATTTATGTCCAATACAACAGAAGATAGAAATATTTCCAGTGAAGTCTTCTTGGATATGTGTCAACCAATTATCGAGAAGATAGCGCAAGACTTAACAAACGCTTATATCAGAGATATTGATTATGCTGAAGACCAGTTGAACAACATGCAACAAAACGCAAATGCATCTACTCAATCAACAGGTGGTCCAGGAAGCCAGCCAACTCAAGCAGGAGGAAATGGATTGCCTGGGCAAAAAGGAGGAAGTCAACCTCAGCCTACATCAAATAAGAATAGTTTACCTCTGCCTGATAGCCTAAAGAAACAATTACAAAACAAAGCCAATCAAACAGGGCAGCTATTAAGTGTTGGTGGACAGGGTTCAAACCAAGGAGACGCTTCACATGATGGACAGGGAGCAGATGGCGCAGGCACAGGAAATGAAAATAATAATGCTACATCAGGAGGAGGTTCAGGTGATGGGCCAAATGGAACATCAATCCCTAATGCGACAAAAACAAGTGAAGAGTTAAGTGATGAAAGTGTTACTGATATGACAGAGGCATTAAATAATGCAAAAAAGACTTTTCAGCGAAATGAAGATATGGTTCAAGATTCATTAATTAAAAGCGACCATAATATCAGAGCAGCCGAAGGACGCTGTCATAAAGGTATTGGAATCAGCATAACAGACATCAATGATGTTTTGGATTTATCAGATTCTCGTGAAGGAAAAGAAGCCCAAAAAACAATTCAAAAAGATAATTTGAACATCTATGTTAATGAATTATCTAAAAAAATTAAAAAAGTTCTTATGAGAAAAGGCATGGATGATACATCAAGAGGACGTTATGAAGGAGATATTGATTTCTCAAATCTTCATAGAATCAAAACAGACTGCCAGTTATTTAAAAAGGATATCGAAGGTAAGACAAACAAAATAAGATTTGCTATTCTTGTAGACGAATCTGGAAGCATGTATGGTACAGAACTGTATAATGCCATATTAGGATGTTGGATGATTGCAAAAGCTGCACAAAAACTCAAAATCCCATTTGCTGTTTATGGCCATGATGAAGATGATGAGTTTGAACTCAGAAAGTACATCTCATATGAAAAATGTAAGAAAAATACAGCATTGAACTCATTATTTAAAATGAGTTCTAGAGGATGCAACAGAGATGGCCTGGCAATTTTCCATGTTTGTAGAGAATTAATTAAACATGCACAAGATGACGAGGATTTGTATTTTATCATCTTGAGTGATGGACAACCAAATGGACACAATTATGGTGGACAACCGGCAATCGATGACATGAGAGAAGTTATCAATACTTTCAAAAAGCATTACAACGTCCATTCAATTGGAATTGGGATTGGAGATTTTAATTTTGAAAATATTGGCGTCATCTATGATAATCATGTCTGCGTAAAAGACGTGAAAGAATTGCCTAATGAGATGTTCAAGATTTTTAAACAGATTTTAAAAGTAGAAAGATAGTATAGGCTGGGACGAATCATTATTTATTATTCGTTCCGACCTTTTCTTTTTTAAATATGTTATACTATACATGTAGAAATAAACGATGAATGTATCTCACTGATACATTTTTTTTATAAAGGAGGGTGAAAGAATGTCAGACAGATTAGATGGACAATATATCGTATTGGACATTGAATTTACGAAATCTAAAGAAAGGACAGAAATTATTGAAATTGGAGCTCAAAGGCTTTTATCATACAACTATGGAACTCGGGTAAAAGAAAGCGACTCTTTCAATAAACTTGTCAAACCCCTTCATTTACCAAAACAATCTCTTTTGGATTTGCTAGGAATGAAGAAGGAAGACTTACAAGAAGCACAAAACTTTGCTAATGTCTTTCAAGAATTCTTAGAATGGGTAGGCGATGAAAATACTTTTTATGTTGTATGGGGAACAAGAGACCCTAAGATTATAGAAAAGGAGTGCAAAAATTATCATTTAGTTAAAGAATTTCAAAGTATGGATTTCATCGATATTCAATCATATACGATGTTACAGGACAAAATAAAAAACTTGCCATCATTAGCAAGCATGGTTAAGAAGTATGGAGAATTTGAAGGGAAACAACATAACGCATTAAACGACGCTGTCAATACAAGTAAAATTCTAAAGAATATTATTTAATTGCATGAAAAAGGAGGGTGGGAAGATAACGAATATGAATATTTTTAACTCTAGCAAAGCGTTCCACCCACTTTTTCATTTCTATATTGATATAATTTAGGAATAGGAATATAATTATATTAGATATAGATAACAAACGATAGAAAGGAGAATAATTATGAATGGAAAACGTGTATTAAAATCTGTAAAGAAAAGAGTTTCAATTGCTGAGAAAAATTCCAAAATTTCTAGAAATATGCAGTATACAAATGGAGCATGGAATGATTCTCATAGATAGAATTTAAAGAGCTGTAACGATTATTACGTTACAGCCTCTTTTCACATATATGAATTATATTTTTTTATTACCATTTGCTTTTGGTGGAAATCCTGCATGTGAATCAGGCCCTAGAGCTGCATATAATATAATAAAGGATAACTTCTCTACTCAGAAATACTCTGTTTTTATTATTGAACAAAAAATCAATGAAAGTCCGGAAAATTATTTATTAAAAGTAGAAGATATTATTGATAAAGAGGTTATAGATAATTCAAAATGTTGTGTAATTGGTGGAAATCATCTTTCTATATTACCTGTTTATAAACATATAATTAAATCTAACTTGTTATCTAATTTTTTAATATTAGATGCTCATCGAGATTTTTATCCTCAAAACGATTTATCCCATTCTACTTTTTTAAAATACATATCTCATGATAATAATTTTTTGTTGGTGGGTTGTAGAGATAAAAATAGACATCATTCATTTATTAGAAATACAAAAGTGATTTTTAAAGAAGATTATAAAGAGTTATTACAAATAGATATGAATAAAATAAATATGATAGATATAGATTTAGATGTAATAGATGAAAGTGAATTTGCCAGTTATTCAGATTATATCCCAAATGGGCTTTCGCTAAATCAAATTCGTGAAATAATTTCATTATCTAAAAACAGGGAGGCACAGTTTTTATCAATTTCAGAATATAATCCTATTTTTGATTATGGACAAAAGGATTTACTAAAAATAATTGATTTAATTAATCTATTTTTTGATGATTATTAATAATAGGAGGTAAAATGATATGTTAATGCAGAGTTTTATCATACCCATAATTAAAGTAACTGATTCATGTAACTTTAATTGTGAATTTTGTTATTATTCACAAAAAAAATTACATTCAGAATTAATGACACTCGAATTATGTAAGAAAATAATAAAAGAAACATTTGAATATAATGCTAAGATGGGAAATAAAAGAATGAGAATAATTTTTCATGGTGGAGAGCCTTTACTTCAACCCATAACCTTTTATAAAGAGTTATATAATTTTGAAAATGAGTTAAAACATAACTATCAAATGGATATTTTACATTCAATTCAAACGAATGGTTACAATATTAATAATCAATGGATTGAATTATTTCAAATAATGAATATGGATGTTGGAATTAGTATTGATGGCCCTGATTTTCTTAATTTCCATTATAATGAATTAGGTCAGAAAAAGTGCACTGATAAAGTTTTAGAGAATATACAATTATTAAATCAGAATAACATCTCTTATGGAATAATTAGTGTAATTACAAATTCTCATCTTAATTATGCAAAAGAAATGTATGATTTCTGTATTAAAAATGATATACATAATCTAAGTCTTAATTATTGTTATAATGATGACTCAGATGATAGTGTTGATACGAAAGAATTAGTTTTTTTCCTAAAAGAACTTTTTGATTTATATTTTAATGGTGATTATGAGTTAAATATTAGAGAATTTAATGAGTCTATTGCAAAAATACTAGGGTATTGTAGTGATACATGTGCAACATGTAGTAGGGAAAATTGTGGGCAGTATATGTCTTTTGATTCCTATGGAAATGTATTCTTTTGTGATAATGCATATGATAAAAATAATGCAATTGGAAATTTATATAATTCTTCATTATATGATATTATTGACTCCTCAAGATATTTAACAGAAATAATTAAATCAAGACGAAATTATGAAGAAAACTGTAAAAATTGCTCACTATCTTTTGTGTGTGGAAGTGGATGTTATAGATATGATAACAACCTTGGAGTTAATTATTTTTGTCCAACCATGAAAGCGATTAACAATTATATTATAAATAAAATAAATAATAATGATTAAAAAAAGTTGAAAAAAAATCAACTTTTTTTAATGAGTAATTACTAACAGTATCATTAGAAATATAATATATCCAATCAACATCATCAAAGCCAGAGGAATCATAATGCTCTGTTTTTCTTTTAAGCTTCCACCATGATTCTTTCTTTTTTGCATAAATTTATATAAGCAATAGAACCATGAAACAACAAATGTGATAAGAAAGAGTAGGAGGCTGTTTTCCATACCTAATAGAGAACCTACTGCTAACATCAGTTTGGCATCTCCGCCTCCTATTTGGTGGAGTTTAAAAAGGATGAAACATATAATAAATAATGGAATCAACCATATCTGATTTTTCAATCCTTCCAACCATCCATATAAAAACATGCTATTGATAATACCTATAGGAATAAATGGTAATGTCATATAATTGGGTATGATTCGTTTCCTTGCATCGCTGTAGGCTGTTAATACCAGTAAGATAAAAGTCAATATAATATCTAAATAAAGCATATACACCTCCTAAAAAGAGACTGTCTTAGGCAGCCTCTTTTACATTTATATATAATTTTTCGATATCCTGTGCTAATAAGGTTTCTTTTTCTAGAAGACTTTTAGCAATGGTATCTAAAAGTGATTGATTTTCCTTGATAATATGAGTTGCTTCTTCATGGCATTGTTTTAAAAGGGTATTCACTTCCTCATCAAGTTTCTTTTGAGTTTCTTGAGAGGCTTGGTTATCAACTTTCATCAATCCCATTTTCCCCATCCCAAAAGAGCCAACATATCTTCTGGCAAGATTCGTAGCTTTTTCAATGTCATTGGATGCACCAGCCGTTATATCATCGAAGAAAAGTTCCTCTGCGACACGACCTGATAATAACCCAACGATTTCATCATGAATAGAGCCTTTTGTAGGGAAAAATGTTTCTTCTTTTGGCATCATGAGGTTGTATCCTCCAGCTTCTCCACGAGGAATGATTGTGACTTTTTCTACCTTCTTTGCATTTTCCAGGACAAGACCAGCAACGGCATGACCTGCTTCATGATAAGCGACAATTTTTCTTTCTTTATCAGTATACTGATGTGTTGTTTTTGATGGTCCCATCAAGACTCTATCCACAGCTTCATCAATAAGGGAATCATTGATAGCATTTTGATGGAATCTGACAGCTAAAAGTGCCGCTTCATTCATAAGTGCAGCTAATTCAGCATTAGAAAATCCCTGTGTTTTCTTAGCAATACTTTCAAAATCCAAATTATCAATCTTTTTATTCTTTGCGTGCAACTTAAGGACATCAATGCGTTCTTCATATGTTGGTAAACCGACATAAATTTGTCTATCGAATCGTCCAGGACGAAGCAATGCAGAATCTAACATATCCTTACGATTTGTGGCAGCAATGACAATGTAGTTATTATCTTTGGTAAATCCATCCATCTCAACCAATAACTGATTAAGCGTATGTTCACTTTCTTTGTTATAACCGTTACTGCTTCTTTTTCCTCCCATTGCATCAATCTCATCAATGAAGATAATGCATGGTTCCTTGCTTTCTCTTGCAGAGTCAAATAGCTTTCTCACTCTTTCAGCTCCAACTCCAACAAACTTTTCAACGAATTCAGAACCTGAAGTATATAAAAACTTCACACCTGCTTCACCAGCTACAGCTCTGGCAAGTAATGTTTTCCCTGTGCCTGGAGGGCCTTCAAATAGGATTCCATGAGGAATTGTTGCTCCCATACTATGATATTTTGAGGGCTGCTTTAAAAAGTCGATGATTTCGTATAATTCATCCTTTACTTCTTTAAATCCGGCGATGTCGTTTAAAGTGATATCGCTATGAGAAGGAGTAAATTCATTGCCAACATTTTTTTCAGTCATCTTTTCATTAATCATATCTTTAATTTTATTACTGTCAGCAGAAGAATTGACTGCTGTTTTCTTAGTTTCCTGTAAATAAGCAGTTGCAATCAGTTTGGCTTTATCCTTATATTCATTTCTTTCAATCTCAATAGTCTTCATTTTATAATAATATAAGCCTATGATGACAAAACTGGCAATGCCAATTAATGTCATCATAATAAAACCAATCATAGAAATAGATGTAAAAAAATATATAAATAACAGTGCTAGAATATAAATGACACCGTAAATTTTAATGTATGTGTTTTTCATATCATAACCTCTTTTCCTTGCTAATAGCATTTGTCTTTAGCTTTTTCACAAGTCTATTTTACCATAAATCCTAAAAAATATCAAGAAAAATTTAGGGAAATAACAAAAAAGAGAATTTTTCATTCTCTTTTACTTTTTATATAGCTTATGAAATAGAGAGGATATGAAATCATTTTCGTATACGACTTTGGCATAAACGTCCTCTACATTAATTTCACCAATAATTCTAGAATCAATAGAATTATTTCTATTATCACCCATGACAAATACGCAGTCTTGAGAAACAGTCACTTCTTCCATGTCAGAATACATCTGTTCACTGATATAGGATTCTTCTTGTTTTTCTCCATTGATATAAAGATATCCATCCATAATAGCGACTGTATCGCCAGCAACAGCAATGACTCTTTTAATGATATATTCTGCTCCTATGTTGTATTGGGAACAGTCAACAATAACGACATCCTGACGGGCATAGTTTCTATCTATTTTAACGCCTAGAACGACATCCCTGTCTTCGTAAGTGGGATGCATTGATTCTCCTGATACTATGGCAGTAGCAAATGTCACTTGTACACCAAAAAAAACAGCTAAACATAAAAGAACAAATCCAATTTTTTCAATTATCTTTTTCATGTTTTATCCCTCCAGTCGTGTTGCTGAGAATTCTTCGTTGGTGTTGAGATTGACTATGCTTAAGCTATTGATACCATTCATCTGAAAAGCAAATTCACTGCTTTGCTTAGATAATGAAGAAGAATAGTTTTCACCATTCAAAATAAAGGTATCATAATTCATTTTATAATAATAGATATGTTTTTCTAATAGACTTGCTTTATTGGATTCTGGTGCTTGAATGGCTTCTAATGCATCTTCTTGTGTTAAAACAGTAGGGGAAGTGGCATGATAATAACTCTCTTTTGTGTTGTCCTGATACCAGTAAAATTCATCTTCAGATATCACCATGACACTTCCATTGTTCAATATCCATTCTCCTTCAATCCCTGGTACATGTTGGGTACAGCCTATTAGCAAAAGGCTTAGTAAAAAGAAGAGACTAATCCTTTTGAAGTACCCAATGTTCAATTTCTTTAGCGAGTTCATTATTTTTCTCATATACACGATAAAATTTATAAGATTTTCCTTCTGCAGTGATTTTGAAGTATCTTGGAGCTATGTGTATTTTATCAATGGAATGAAACGTATATTCTTTATCATTAACATGGAATGTAATAGCATCATCTATCACAACACTATCATTATGCCTTTTCATAATGTCTGAAATAGGGTGAGTGTAGATAGTATGTCCTATGATTATCAAGATGACTGCTAGGAAGATGAGAATCAAACCTTGCCAAATGGCCATATACCTTAAGACTGTGATACTGAATAAAAGTAATGTAAATAATGTGGCGAATGATATTTTTTTTAATCCCATAGCCTGTTTTTCATCATATAAATATGTCACTCCCTTCACCTCTAGAATTTGAATTCTACTTTATGTGTACCTTTATTGATATGTAAAACGGCATCAAATTTCTTTCCATTACGTGAAGTAAAACCTTTTAACTTACTTGTCTGTCCTTTATTTAATAGTGTTCTGACAGTTGTTTTGGAAATCTTTTTACCGGCGATTTCTTTCCATATTGAGAAATTGCACCCATCTTTGTACCCTGGGCAGTAATAAGACTTGCTGTTTTCTTTCATTTCTCTACCACAGAATGGACAAATTCCTATACTATCTAATGACTTTTGGCTACTTTGACTTTTTATTGGTGCTACAGAGTCGATTGTTTTCCCACTGTTGTCTTTTGCAGAATTAACCAGTTCATCAACCTGTTCATTGACACTTCCCATAAACTCCTTAAAACTCATCTTCCCTTTTTCAACCATAGATAACTTTGTTTCCAGCTGTGCAGTCATCATAGGAGATGTAAGAGGAGAATTTGGAAGGATGTCGACAAGTGCCATCGTTTTATCGGTAGGATAGATGACTTTTCCTTTCTTCACAAGAAAACCAGTCTTATAAAGTTTTTTGAGGATGTCAGAGCGAGTCGCCTCTGTTCCAATACCTTTCACTTCTTTCAAAATGCTTTTTGCTTTCTTATCTTCAACAAATCTTCCTGCATTTTCCATGGCTTTTAATAAACTTGCTTCAGTGTATCTTGCAGGTGGTTTTGTTGTTTTCTTTTCTACCTTATGATTGACATAATGATAATCCTTACCATCAGTGATATGAGGTAGAATATTATCCTTTGGAATGCCATTAATCTTCATCCAATTAGCCTCAACAATGATTTTTCCTGTGCATGAGAACTTGACTCCATTTGCATCTGTCGATACTTTTGTTTCCTCAACCTTAGCAGGTGGATAGAATCCCTGTAAAAATCTTTTCACAACCATCAAATATACAGCTTTTTCTTCTGATGATAATTGACCAATAATCTTTGATGGTTCACCATCATATGTTGGCGTGATGGCTTCATGGGGCATTTCTCCAGCTGAGAAGTTGATAAGATGCTTTTGGAATGTACGATGATTCTCTTTAATATCATCAATAATTTCATCAACTAATCCAATTCCATCCAAACTATCAACAATCTTCATGACTTCTTTGCTAGAAGATACAGAAATCTGTTGAATATCTGTTCTTGGGTATGTTGTTAAACCATAGTCCTGATAGAGTTTTTGAAGAATGTTGGTCGTTTTTTCAGCCGATAATCCTAAAGCATTAATGGCTTCCATATTAACATCATTGGTTTTGTAAAGCATTGGACAGCGCACTTCCTTCAAATTGACTTCCTTGTGCATTGTATATGGTAAGGAATGAAGTTGAGCCTCTAAAGATGATGCTTCTTTATGAGATAAACGACCAGACTGTAATGACAAATGTTCACTGTCATCACTTGTTGTTGTCAATGTTATAGTCCAGTAATCTTCTGGCTTGAAGTTTTGAATTTCTTTTTCAAGTTTAGCCACAAGAAAACGAGTAGGGGACTGAACACGACCTTCATTAATGACGTTCTTATATCCACCAAAGGCCTTTGTATTGACTCTTGTTCCGTTCATCCCAATGAAGTAGTCTGCCTGCATACGACATAATCCAGCTGTTTCAAGGTTTTTATAATAAGTATTATCTTTTCTATCTTTGAAGGCCTTAGATAAACCAGCTTTTGTCCATTCATGAATCCAGACTCTTGTAACAGGAGCAGACATTTTGAGATTCTTAGCAATTAATGCCCAAATGAGTTGTCCTTCACGGTCTGGGTCAGTACAGACAACAATTTCATCAATATCGTTTCTTTTAACAAGCTCTTTCAAGCAGTTGAAATAGGCTTTTGAAGAAGAAATAGCTTTGAGTGGTAAGATATCAGGCAATTGAAGTTTCTCAATTTTCCATTGCTTGTTGTTTGCATCAATTTCTTCTGGCATCTTGGCTTGAAAAAGATGTCCACATGCTGAGGCAAAAATATATTGAGTACCCTCATAAAAGTAGGTGTATTTTGCATATTTATGACTTTTTGCTGATGGTTCTAATGCATTGATGAATTTCTTCATGACATCAGGTTTTTCAGCGATAATAAGTTTTTTTATAATAATTCCTCCAAAGAGGAGCTAATCTAGACGATTGCTTCCAGCTCTAGCATATTATATCATTAATTTAGGAAAATAACAAGTAAAATTAGGAATAATACAAATATTATTGAGGCTCATATGATAAATAAATCAAAAAAAAGACTTCAACCAGAGGCTGAAGTCTATTCGTTTATGCCAGAAATGGAATCTTATTCTGGATAAGATATTCAGTTGTCTTCATATAGTCAACATAAAAGTCTTCCTTATGAACGGAAAGATTCTTTGAATCTACACTGATGACTTCAGATAATCCATTCTTTTGAGCAATGTCTGTTTTAATTTGAGAAAGAGTATCCTTATAAATATAGATTCTCAGCTTTCTATCCAATGCTTTTTTCATGGCATTGACTATAAGAGTGGTTGAAATTTCACCATTGTCTTCTTTCTTTTGAATACGTCCACTGACAATGACAATTTCCTCTTCATTGATGAGATGTTCAATACCCTCGTAGGTCTTAGGGAAAACAACACCTTCAATCGCATCGAATTCATCACCTAATGTCAAGAAACACATATCATCGCCTTTCTTTGTCGTAATCTTTTGAATATCATCTATCTGACAGAGAATCTGCACATCTGTTCCATCATCCATATCCATTAAATCATGAATAGTATCTTGATAGACTTTGAGCACAGGTCGAATCTGTTCTAATGGATGACCATTGAGACAGATGTGGATAGCCTTTCTTTCTAGATTCATTTTTTCCTGTAATCCATATTCAATCCCTTCATAACTGTCTTCTCCGATGATATCATCTAATATCGTCCTTCCATAAATGGATGAGATTTTGTGATGATATTTGACAGTTTCTAAAATGGATGGAACAATCTCATTCATTTCCTTACGGACTCCCCATTTATCAAAGACACCACCATTGATAAGGTTGCTTAACTGGTTAGTACGAATTGTTGGGAACTTATCTATGAATTCGTAAAGAGATGGGGAATGTTTAAGGGATGTGATGAGTTTTGCCACATCTTCCCCAATTCCTTCAATCCCATTGAGTCCATAACGAATGGCATAACGCCCCTCATGCTTCTCGATAGAGAATTGAGAGAGGGAGTCTTGAAGGGTTGGTGGAAGGATTTCTATACCAAGATTTCTGATTTCTCCAAGACATGGAATTAACTTATCCTTATCATCGGCATTGATAGTACAGTTGGCCGCCATAAAACATTCAGGATAGTGTGCCTTTAAATAAGCTGTCTGATATGAAATCATAGCATAGGCTGCACTATGTGATTTGTTGAATCCGTATTCTGCGAACTTTTTAATCATAGCGTACACTTCTTTTGCTGTTTTTTCAGGAACACCATTGTCCTGACAGCGTTTGGAAAACTCTTCTTCCATCATATCAATATATTGCTTATCTTTCTTTCCTATTCCACGTCTTAATATGTCAGCTTCTCCTAAAGAGAAACCTGCCATATCCTGTACCACCTGCATAATCTGCTCCTGGTAGACGAGGATACCATATGTTTCCTTTGAAGAGTTTTCGTATAATGGATGAGGATAATGGACTTTTGAAGGGTTTTTCATACCTTCAAGATAGTTATCAATAAACTGCATTGGACCCGGCAACTTCAACGTGAGCTTTCACCCACCAGTAATATATACTGTGAAGCTGGACTATACAATCATCCACGTGGGATGCCTCTAGGTAGTCTCTGGGAGGCTTACAAATAATTAAACATTGTTTTTTGGAATTCTTCTGATTTGGATATTTCTACCCATGAACATTCTTGAATTGTGCCTCATATGTGCACGTATTGCACCTGTAACTGATGATGGTTTCTTGTCACATATGTTATGCTCTATACACCAATTTGCACAATCTAAAGTTTTGTTAAATATGTATGTTTTACCATCCATTGTTAATTGGAGTAAAGAATTATAAGCTAATTCTCTTTGAGCAAGATTTTTATTTCTATATTCTTCATCTTTCCAGTTATTAGCTACAGATTTAATTGCTTTATTTTTGTTTTCTTCATTAGACCAATAAGCTCTTTTATTTAACGATTTAATTTTTCTTATATTATCTTGTGCTTGTTGACTGGCTAATTGTTTATAGTAGGTATCATCCTTTGCAATTTTCTTTTTCATAGCTATTGAATAAACTTCAGCGAGATTTGTGTTTGCATATAATTCTTTTCTCGTTTGGGATATTTTTTGTTTACTCTCATCTCTAAGGTAATAATGACTATCACCACCTGAAGTAGCATTATACCCTTTATTTCTATCTACTGTCTGATAATAATTTATCCAATACTTTTCTCTAATGTTTAATTCATCTTTCGTACATTCTTCAAGAACACTAAAATCGAAATTTTCTATGCCATATTTTTTTAAAGCATTATATAAATGATTATTCCTAATATTTGTATGAGACATTTTTATATGGTCTTTCCATCTTTTTTCAATATTAATACTTTGTCCAATATACTTTTTGCTATTTATTCTATTTTTTATCATATATATTCCAATAGTCAATATATCACTCCGGCATTAGATGCCATATTTTAAAATGTTATGTTTATTTGTAAGTTTCTCTGCTGATTATCCATTGTTTATAACACTTAGGACCTCAATTGAGGCTTTTATTTCACCATATGTCATCTCATTTTCTTGTTTCTATCTTTCGATACCCATCTTACTTATATAAGAGGGGAAATGAGCTTTAGGAGTTTCCAGCATATAAAGAGGTTTTTCGCACTATGTTGCCATAATACGTCGCCTGTATGTTCACGAAATAGGGAAATTACAGCGTTTATATGACCAAAATTTGTTGGATGCATTTTTTTCAAGAGATTTTGCATTCCTTGAGATTCCAACTGAAACACTTTTGCAGACTGTCCTTTCTGCAACAGTTCAAATACTTTTTTGTCATCCATAGGAATCCTATCCAAATCCACGTCAACTCCATGAACTTGTTTGATGAGTCTTAGAGTTTCTTCTTCGATATCTAAGGTAATCAACCCAAGGAAATCCATTTTAAGAAGTCCGATAGCTTCTGATGCTTTCTTTTCAAATTGGGAAACCAGAACCCCATCAACTTCCATCAATGCCACGAATTCATTCAGAGGCTTTGGACCAATGATGACTCCACAGGCATGTTTTCCGGTTGATGATGGTAATCCGTCAAAAAGCTTTCCAATTTTAAAAAGCTGGGCAATGTCCTCGTTATTATCAATCTTGTCTTTGAAAAACTTAAGATTTTTGAGGTCATCGAGAGTCTTGACGGGTTCGTCTCTATCTTCCCATGTATCTTCTTCATCGAGATAGACATGTTTACGGATAGTTTTTGGAACGTTTTTGGAAAGGTCGTCTGTTACTGCATAAGGAATACCTAGGACTTTTCCAACGTTCTTGATAATACTTTTTACACCTAATTCGTTATATGTGACAATTTGGCTGACATGGTCGAAACCATATTTAGCCTGTACATATTCAATAATCATATAACGGTATCGATTTTCGAAATCTTCGTCGATATCCTTTTACACCCTCGGTTTCCCGATATTTAAGTAGGGGAATAGACTATATCTTCTGATTATTATATCAGTCAGTACACTTCGACTGGTAACTCATCTTCCAGTCTACGAGCTAAAGCTCTAGTCGTTACACTTTTCTACAATTCTTTCAATTCTATATTCGCCACTTTTACCCGTTTTGATTAAATACGGCTTACATAAAGTAATTCCTTTTTCTTTATATATCCTATAAATTTCTTCTATACTATTAAATTGACCAATGAATTCATCGTTATGGTATAGATTTACTTTACCTACGTTGTATGCTTTGTGTACTTTCCCATCACTTATATTTATTCTATTATTTTTATTTTTTAGAATAATTTCACAATTTCCACAACGAAGATATTTACATAATGATTGGTAACTGTATTGATAATTGTTAACTGCATATCTTGCAGCAGCTTTAATACTTTGAAATTCTCCAACAAATTTTTTGTCTATGTATAACTTGCATTGATTATAGTTTCTAACAGGTGACATTGTTTTATAACTTTGTTCCAAATTGTATTTTCTTGTGCACCATTCTAAGTTATCAACGTAATTATTTTGTGGATTATTATCAATATGATTAACCTCTTTATAATTTTTAGGATTTTCTAGGAAAGCATTTGCAACAAGCCTATGTAATAAGAAGCTTTTTCTTTTTCCATCAGATACCAATTTTATTAGATAATATCTGTTTCGAGAATCTAAATAAGGGGTTAATTGTCTTAAATTTCCTTGCTTTGAACTATATACATTTCCATAATTGCTAATGAAATAGCCTTCCATATTTTGTATTGGTTTTAATTTCTCACCTTCTTTCAAATAATTTCACCTCATTAATTATTAAATTTTAAAAATTGTAGAAGTAGCACGGATATTACCAGCTATCCATTTCAGGACCTTAAGCTCTCTTAGTCAGCGGCTTCGTCGGCATAAAGCTATTGTCATTATCTCCCGGCAGGGCTTGAATGACCGTCTTATTCAACTGATACCGTTAGCAAAATTTATTTATATAGATAGTTCTTTCATATAATTTTGCTGATGCAACTTCATAGCACAAAGTCTACATTAGCAAAATTTATTTATATAGATGGTTCTTCCATATAATTTTGCTGATGTTATTTCATAACATAAAGCTAAATTTATCTATATAAATAATTTTACACCCCTGAGTTATAGGGTTCACACTGAATGCCCGATATTTTCAGGCATGGAAACTCTCTCCGAATTAAGGAAGCGCTCGAAGAGTAATCCATGTTCCAAAGGATTTAAGTTTGTGATTTTCAAAAGGTAACAAAGTAATGACCCAGCGCCAGAACCTCGTCCTGGACCTACTCTGATACTAAAATTCTTATTTAAGATATGTTCTGGAATCTTTGAATAATCTTGATAGATATTCTTCGGAAAATACTTTTCAGGATGTTCGAAGACTTTATCATCCTTTGCAAAGTTGATGTAGTCTTGAACAATCAACAAATACCCCAAAAATCCCATCTGCTTCACTGTATTGAATTCATATTCCATACGATTGATGTAATCTTCTTTACTGAATCCAGCAAGAGACTCTTCATCAGGAAATCTCTCATCAAATCCCTTTAACATCAACACTCTAAAATACGATTCCTCGCTGTATCCAACAGGTAAAGGGAATTCTGGAAAAGTCTTAGTAATGGGAACGGATGCGTTGCACTGATGGGCAATTTCAACAGTGTTGGATAAGAGTCTAGGATATTTCTTTAAATAATCCTTGAATGCTCTTTTCATTTCCGTTTCTGTTTTGACATAGAATTCATCATTGTAGTCTACATGACGAGAAGCATATTGATGAACCCAGTCAATTTCACTGGCTTTGAGATTAGCTAATTCTGAATTCATAGAAACAGCAAGACTTCGATAGGGCGCATCTTCCTTCTTGAGATAATAACAGTTGTTTGTCGCCACATAGTCAACACCTAGATTCAAGGCATCATCTATAAAGCCACTTTCCAAAAATACTTTCTCTTCAGGAAGAAAGTGATTGGATACTTCAAGATAAAGATTATCATGATAGATATCTTTAAGTTTTTGAAGATAATTTACGGCATCATCATATCTGTCATGAGTGACAAGATAAAAGATTTCTCCTTCCTCTCCACCTGTAAGACAGATAAGGCCATCACTATACTTTGCAAGAGTATCTAGGGTTACATATGCAAACTGCTTGTGATTGGTATTAGCAATCGTTGAAAGCTGAATCAGATTCTGATAACCCGTGTTGTCCTTTGCAAGAAGAGTCAGATTGAAAAACTCATTTGCAATGGTAGACTCGACCATGAAAGTAATGCCAAAGATAGGCTTGATAACATCACGTTTAGCATTTTTACATTTCTTGTCTTTTTTGAGCGCATGTTGTTCAAAATCAAAGAAAGTATGCATGGTATTGATGTCTGTAATAGCGACACTTTCGCTTTTCATTCTGGAAGTCTTATCTAAAAGATTATCTACCTTGATGATTGAATTCATTAAGGTGTAACAACTTTTGACATTTAAATGAATGAACATAATTTTCCTCCTTTTCATTTCTCCATAAAAAAAGAGATGGTAGCCCATCTCCTTTTCGATATATTATACAATTTAAGTATACCATGAAAGGGTGAATTTTGACAAAAAACAGTTAAAGTGATATGATTTTGATTATAGAAAGGATTTTATAATATGATAGAAAAATATATATTTGAAGATATCAATACCTTAACTTACGGTCATATAAAAGGATATGAAAAAATGATAGAAAAGATAGGTGCAGACTATCTGGAAGAACATGACTATAAGGTAGCCAATATCTATTCGATGTTAAAACAAGATAAAGATAATTTTCAAAAAATAGCACCTGAGTGCTTCAGCTATGGGGCAAGAAGAACTCATTTACTTCCAAATAAATATCTTATGATGATGACAGCAGTACAGATTGTAGAAACGCTAAAGCTTTATAAGGAGAACAATCTATTTGATATCCATGTACTAGAAAAGTGGAAAGAAGTCTTACATGATGATAAGAAGTCTAAAACTTTATTAGATAGAATGATAAAAAGACAGTATAAAATGAAAAAGAATAGTCTTTATTTAAAGCCCTACGAATTTTATGAGGAAACGAACTTGATTAGTGTCAAGGATGTGACGACATGTCTTTTCCCATATTTATGTATACAAAGAAATCTGGTCAAGAAAGAAAAGCTGGAAAGATATTTTGAAAAGGACGTTTTCCTAAGTGATAAACTTATGGATTATAAAAAGGTTCTAGAAAGAATCAATGAATTGTATACAGGGTCAGCATTTGAACAGATTCAGGAAATGTGTACGCTCAAAGAATGCGAAAGAATTATCTTTTTGGAATATTATGAGCAATATGGATGGAATGATGAAATTCTAAGATGGCTGATTACACTTTTTGAATCCAGAGAAAAAGTGAATGAAATGCCTTGCATAAAGGGAAATCCAACTATTTTTTACGTAAATGATGTGAGAAATTTCATAAAACAATTATAAGCCCAATTTATGATAAAATAATAGAGAAGTCGCTTTTTAGCGGGAGGGGAGGATATTGAAAGTTTCTCGCATTTTTCTGGCTTTGATGTGCGCAGGAATGCTTGTAGGATGTACAGATTATAGTTTGCCAAAAGTGGCGCCAGGAAATCCACAGATAATCAGAGTATCAGAACCTGATTCCAAGATGATGTTGACGCAATCAGCGACATCCATTTTGACAGCCTGTTCTTCTCTGAATTCTCAATTGCTTGTGTATCTGGAGGATACAGTCAAACCTACAACAGAAATGAAGACATCGTTGGAAAATGGTATCAATACGGCACTTGATTCCATTACACAGACAAAAGATGAATTAAATGCTGTTCATGTGGCAACAAGTTGTCAGGACAAACAAAAAAGCATTGTTACATTAGCTAATAGCATGATAAAGACATTGAACTCGATGCTACAAGCTATTGATGAAAATAACTTTACTGAATTGAAGCAATTACAGACTCAATTCAATAATGACGCAACACAAATGCAGTCATATTCAATTAATTAGAAAGGACAAGGTATGAAAGAATTAAAAAAAATGACAATGGAAGAATTATCCTTCCTGTCAAAAGAAGAAATGGAACAAATACCACCACAAGATTTCGGCGTTTTTGTAAATGCTGAAAGTCGATATAGGCTTGATGCCTTGACTTGGGAAACGTGGGACAAGTTGACCTATTCTCAGTTAAGTCATATGAGCGCAAATGTATTTTCCCTATTAAAGGAAGATATCATTCAAAGGTTAATAGACAAATTCAAAGACAATCAGGAAGTTGTCATAATCAATAAAAATATTAATGGAAAGACAGTTCCAGTCCAGGTACTATTAGTTTTTACTCTGGAAAGAGCGAAAGAATTAAATAAAGAAATGAAGAAAATGATAAACGAATCGTTTCAGATATATCAAAAACATAAAGGGAAAAATGTTGAAGATATACCTGAATCAGATATCATGGAGATATTGATGCTAAAGAGGGTAGATGAGGAGACAATCCAACTGCTCAAACAGTTTGATACTTTGCCATATTTGCCATATCTGGTACAACCCAAATATATACTACATAAATTCCAGCTGAACAAGTATCATAAAATTGTGAAGGAATATTTGCGTAGTCATCCTGAGCAATTCGTTGGGTATAGAATACAGAAGCATACCTATTATAGATATGAAGATATTATCAAAGTATTAGCAACTCAATAATCTATCTCATTGTTTTTGAAGGGACTTTTTGAAGTCTCTTTTTTGTCTATCATATTTTAGAGGAGGTAGATAGAGAAATGAGTAATTTTGCATATGTTGGAGGAGTTGTCAAAGCTCCTGTTTATTTTGACAATGATTATTTATGCATAGATTTAGATATTTATAGAGCCGAATTGAAGAAATCGGAAGTTCTAACAGTCAAAACCAAAAATCCATTTGCCATCACAAAAGCAACGGATAAAGTACATGAAGGGCAGTATTTCATGACGACTGATGCAAAATTAAAGACTATACCATACATAAGAGTGAAGGAGTTAGAATGTTCAGAATGCTTTTATGTAAAGAGTCAGAAAGTAAGAAGTGAAAGAACGGAAGTCGTTTTTGAAGATTTTACGGTCATGAACATTGATAATCCAGAAATGGCATATGGAATCAATAAAGTCTTTCTGGACGGGAATGTTTGTTCTCCATTGAATTACAGGGAAAAGGATGGGAAAGCTTACTGCAAGTATAAGATGGCTGTCAATGATACTGTCTATGATTCAGTAGCCGAGTATCCTTATATTGTTGCATTTGGGAAAGACGCGGAATTATCCAATAAGTATTTAAAAGAAAAGTCTCGTGTCTTTGTTGAAGGAAGTATACAGGAAAGAGTCATAAAACAGACTTCACATTTTATTTGTCCTGATTGTGGAACAGAAGCAGATAAAAAGATACCGAATATCGTAAGAGAGGTCATTGTAAGCAATGTATTGTTTCTTAATAAGGAAAAAGAATAGAGGTGCATTGTATGTTTAAAAAAAATGAAGACTGGAATATTTGGGAAGAAGAGGATGTGATTGAAGAACCCAAAGAAAATGCAAACAAAAAAGACAAGAAAAAAAGAAAGCTATTGAAAAGAAACAAGAAAACCGAGAAAAAGGAAGAAGAAGTATGGGACGAAAGTGGAGAGATAGACTATTTAAGTGAAGATAGTGATGCCATCTATTCAAAGGATGATGAAGTCAGATACAGCAAAAAGAAGATTGCTATCTTTTCTATCATTGTCGTATTGATAGGACTATTTGGAATAGGTTATTTCAATACGGATTTTGATGAAAATAATAAGGCATATGTTGTCAGCTATGACCTTCACTATGAAAGAAAATATGTAGAAAAGGCAGATGACCTTTATAATTATTGTTTGAATTTAGAAGAGGAATTAAAAACGATTATTCCAGCCCTTGCATCAAATAGCCTTGAAACAACGAATGAAGTTCAAAAAATCCTTCAAACACTCAATGCAAAAACTGACAATGTATCTCGCTATACAGAAGTCCCACAGATTATGGCAAACTACAATGATAATCTCATCAGTTTTGCCATGTCTACAGAAACCATGCTGGAAACAATGCTTGGAAATTATACATCCAGCGATTATATGGCGTGGGCTGAAAGTGCATATAATGATTTTGTTGACTCACTGAATACTTTAAAATATTTAAGAAGTCAGATTGACTTTGTTATATATAGAAATGTATATGGAGGTGAAGAGAATGAATAATGATTCCCTTATCATGCAATACGATGCACAGATTAATAGGATTGAAAAAGAATATAGAGAAGCTCAATCAAGGGCAAAGAGTCTAAGAAAAAACCTCGAAACAATCGCTGAAAAAACCTGCAATTTTAAATATGCTATCAAACAACTGGGTGGCCCTAATGAAATCTTCAAGATGAGTGATGGCCAGTTAAGAGATTTCATCATTACCAATATCATAGAGCAGAAGCAGGAATTTATGCAGAATATTCGAGAATTACAGCAATTATATCTGGAATGTCAAAGAGAAAATCAGGAATTGGCTTCTAAGGTGTTGTCGCTTCAGGAAGCATTGGAGAGAAATGAGGGAAATAATAAAATCTTGCATGCATCTACACCACCTCCTCCAACATTTTCAAATAGTGAAGAGCCTTCTCAGGATAAAGCAGTGGTAGACGACAAGCTGATTATGGGAGGAGAAGTGTATGATATTGCAAGAGTTGTTCAAAGACTCACAGTATACCAGGAAGAAATCGTCAAAGTCATGGGAGAAAAGGGTTATTCGGAAACTGCCGAGATTTTTGGTGAGGTTATGAAAAGGATTGATATTCAGGAAACAACACTGAAGAATGAGATGAGAAACCTTTCTGAAAAGCTTGTTGTAGAGAGTGAATCCATTTCAACATTTCTAAGAAGAAACCTATCGCTGTATAGATTAACGCAACTTGGAGAAGCAGTCTATAAACGATTAACAGAAAAAACTCCTGTTAAAGCTCAAAGGGATAAATTGGAATCACAGCATTCAACGCTTGAACATGCCTATCTCATAAAAGATACTGCGAGTATCCTTGAAACTTTAGGTTATACAAATGTCACATATGATTCAAAAGACAATCAGATTCAGGTTGCGGGTGGTAACAGATATGTCCCAGATATCAGTGCCGATTTTTCTCCTACAGTCAAGACTTACTGGGAATGCGAATTAGGACATCATAAAGATGCAGACTTTTTTGAAAAGTTACAGAAAGCAGCAAAGGTGACTGATACGCTTTATGTCATTACTCCACGTAAGGAAGTATCTGATAAAATGAAAAAACAGATTGGTAGATATAAGGCTTCAGTTGTGACAAAACAGATGAAAACGCAGTTGATAGTTTTTGTAGGGACAATCAGTCAATTGAAGACAAGACAGTTGTTCTCTAATAAGGATTGTCAAATAAAAATAGGGTAGTTATTCTAAAAGAATGACTATCCTTTTTTGTATAGAAAAAAAGCCTCATAAGTGGCTCTTAAAAAGTGTCTATCTATGGAATATTGTTTATAATCTCGCTATTTTCATCATACAATTGAAAATTATTAGCAGAAGGGTTATTGCTTCCATCTATCAAGTAGATATCTAATATATATTCATTGTTTAGTTCATTAGTATATGATTTGTTTTGATTTTCAAAAGAGTATTTGATAGCTTTTACGTTGTTTTTACCATATACAACAATTATACTTCTCTCGTTTTCGAGATAATTAAAAGTATCAATATCCTGCGACGAGTCAGAACTTCCATAAAAATTGTATTTTGTTGAAAATAAATCATGATTTTCTTCGTATATCACAAGATGACATTCAGCAGCATTGTCCTGATATAGAACGAAATAAAGGTCATCTTTATATTTTATTTTCTCAATAGACTCGAAATTTTTATCTCTTTGAGAAATGTCCTGAATCAAGAAGGGTAAAAAATCCTGAGAACGAGATAATATAACCACCCATAAAAGTGAAAGAACAAGTATTCCACTTAAAAATATATAAAATAAATGAATCCTTTTCATCTTACTCATTATTTGCTATCTGATTATATAAGCTTTGCACCTTTGGATATAGACAATGTATTGGATAATAAATCAATATTCCTATACATATACTGATGAGATGAATGATGATATCACCGAAATCATATACATACTGCACATATAAAGTTAAAAAATTAATAAGTAACTGTAAATTTTCTATACCAAATATAATAGCAACAGAAATCAAAATTGTATTTTTAAGTGGAAATTCTTTTCTTAATATAAATCCAAATGGAATAAATAATACAAAATGGAAAAGAGTGTATTCGGGTAGTAACTCCAATTTTAATATAGGATGATAGAAATCAACAGCCCACCTTAATTCTTCTCCAAAATGATAATTTTCTCCAGGATTTAAAACAAAAGGGAAAAATAAGACACTAATGACAAATGATATATATATTCCCACAAATCCTGAATAAAGTAATGAATAATTTTTAAAAAAGTAAAGAAAAGAGAATATAATTATTGCAATCACAATAAACAAAGGTATAGGAAATTGAATGATGTTCGAATCCATTTTAATCTCCAAAAATCACTCTTATTTGCCCATAGACTTTTCTACCAGAATATATATCTGCATAAGAGCTAGTAAGTCTAATAGAATATTTACCAGAAGGTAATTCACCCCAGCTTACAAATTTTCCAGAAGTCATCGCAACTGTTTTCTCTTTACCTGTTCTAGTTCCATCTCTAACGAGCTCAAAAGTCATTGTTTCTTTTGGCATATTTGTATCTGGATATAATGTAATACTAATGCCACCTTTATTTGGAACATAACTACTAATACTAGCAGGAGTTTCATAATAATTACTAAAACTATAGGAATATGTAACAGTATTAGCAGTACGTGTACTTATGTTTGGTTGCTGACTAGAAGAAATATTTTCTAAAGCATAAGTATTAGAAATCATACCAAAAGATAATAAACATGCTAAACATGCACAAACTATTTTTTTCATATTATATTTCTCCTTAATATTTGTAATTTACGGCCGCAAATGTATTTTATCACGTAATACATGCTAAATGTAATAAACTTTTTTAAAGATTATGTTAAGATAATGTAAATAGAGAAGAGAACCTTGAAAACGACATTTAGTAAATAAACAAATTATATATTGAAAAATTTAGGAAAATATGTTATAATAACAAATGAAAGAAAGGAAGTGTACCAATATTAATTTATTTTAATTAAAACAGCTTTAGAATCTGCCATATAACAATTAAAGCTAAAAAATATGTTATGAATCAAGGTACACTATGACTTCTTTTATAGAAGTCTTTTTCTTTATCAATTTTATAAAGGTTTCATTCACACCTGGAGATAGTGTTTCTCAATTTATCTGTCTGGAAAGGAGGATTAAAGACAAGACAGGAGATGAAGTGAATGGGGTTTTATCAGCCCACATAGAATTTGTAATCTGCGGAAAAACTTATGCCTGTATTGTATAATTTCTGGCTCCCAGGACATTATATAGTGCAGGGGTAACATAAGGGCAAGACCAATGAGATACAACCAACCTCCATCATGTCTAAAGTTGGTTTCTATGAAAATCGATACTGATATTCTAGTTGCTATTGGTGTATAGGATGTCGAGCTCGTAAACCCTCAAAGCCCAGATGGCGAGGTTGATAAGATACCTTATACTGTTAAAGTCTAGATAATGCCCGGTGAGTTCTACCATGTAATATTTATATTGCTAAAATGACGGCGTGGAAGATGGTACCAGCAGACGAGGGAGGTCTGGACTGGTAGGGGGCAGTTCCCTTTTTAAGGTGTTTTGGAAACCCATGGAAGCATGGCAAAAGTCATGTAACTGTAACTGAGAAAACCTCGCGACGACTGACCGACCGACGGAATACTCAATCCCTAGATGAGATAGTTTAACTATCTCCGTGTTTGATAGACCAATGCGTCTAGTCAAACCCTAGGGGGATTTTTTTATTTACAAGGGTGCTTCCTGCTCAGAGCTTCTCTCCCTCTAGAATGAAAGGTGGGAGCGAGCCCCTGTTTTTATCGAATGTTTTTATAAATTATGTAAGAACAGTTAGGGCAATGGCGAGCTTCCTTGGAAGCTCTGGGTGGGAGCACCTCCGTGCTCTACTTTAATGCAAAAGTTGGCTTTCGTAATAAAAAATTATCATTTTTATCCATATTTAGCCTTCTAATGATAAAAAATTATCACTCGTATCACAAAAATAGTGTTTCTATCATAAAAAGTAAGCTTTTGAGCCAAAGTGAGTGGTAAAAAAATATCATTTCTGTACAAATTAAAGAAATATCTATTCTTATATAATAGAAATATTCTTCTCTTACATCAGTAAAAGTTGTTTACTTTTGTAATATATTTCTTCTTATGTAATAGTAAAAGTTATTCACTTCTGTAACAGAAAAGTTAATTCATACATAAAGAGAAAAGTTTGATAGGGTTTTGATAGATTTTAGATAGTATTATTTTTTCTTTTGTATATAAATATAAGTTAAATAGATTATAATTAGGTTTTATAAGGTATTGCACTTATAATAGAATAATAGTTTTCTCAGAGAAGGTTACAGAGGCGTTCTCATTCTCAGAGAATACTTTTTTTGTCTATATAATTCAAGTTATGCTTGAGTTGGGAGCATATAGTGAGGGTTTTATAGGAGTGATTATTAACATAAATTAACAAAAATAAGTCACATCTCAAGTTATACTTGAATAAGACAGAAAATATATCTTTTGTTGGGATGTTTATCAAGATTATTTTGAGTATTGTTTTAGAAAACAGATGTTTTTGTTAGTTTTTCTCATAACATTAGTAATAGTGGTATAATAAAAGAGCAGGGACAAGTCCCCGCGTTTATTGCCTTTTCTGGCTCTTGTAGAATGTATCTACTAAATTGATTGTTACATCGGCAGTGATTGTAAGAACTAATGTGTCGAGAGGTAACATTTGTAGTGTTGTGAGCCATTCTATGATGTCCACTAAAATAATGAACAGAATGGCTTTCCAACTTTTCTTCAAGGCAGACAACAGTCTGCTTGCCATAAAGACATTTTCACCTCCGTCGTTTGGAAGCGACAGAGGTATTTTATTATATATATAAGTTAAATTCAAGTTATGCTTGAGTCTAGACTGCATAAAAAGAGCTTATATAGATATAAAGTTGTCTATAGCGTATGTTCAATACAAGTTTATACTTTAAAAATACCTATAACACCATCTTTTTTTGTATGTGAGTTAGCTTAGACTAATATAGTTTGAAGAGCGTTGAGGAACCCCGTTATCGACGGTGTTATGAACAGTGTTATATGTTAAAGAGACAACATTCATACAAGTTATACTTGAATATGCCTACATTATTACATAAAATAAAAGCGTACCAGCTCTAAATATATCTGGTACGTTGGTGATTATTATTTTAGGCGGTTGTTCGCAGGTACTTTTTCATATGTGCCTTCAATTCGCTATTCAATATATCACCGATATATTCCACCTCAATGACTACCAAGGAATTGTCGTGGAAGTTATCGTGATTGCAATGGTGAATATTGTTGTCATAATAATTAACAATTTAAGAAATGACACTGGACAACAGGCCGAAAAGTAGGGAACATACAAGATTTCCCCGCTTTTTTATTATAGCATAATAAATAGTATATTGAGAGGTTTTGTCTTATTAAACATATGGTGTAATCAACCAATCAATCAAATTAATAGATTTAATACCATCATAAGAAGTATCTAAGCCTGTATTTAAAGAAAGAACAATTTTTTCATAGTTATCCTTTATTTTTTGAAGTGGTGTTAATTCTCTATCTCGTACTTCTTCACTTTCCATTGATTCAGTAACTTGAATATAAAGTTTCTCATCAGTCTTGGTGGCGATAAAATCTACTTCTAAATTGTCAACCTTTCCTATAGAAACATCATAACCTCTACGAAGCAACTCTAAATAGACAACATTTTCTATAGCATGTCCACTATCTCTGTTTCTGACACCTAACAGGTAATTTCTAAGTCCAATATCAACGATATAGTATTTACCAAGTGTTCTTAAGAATTCTTTACCTTTGATATCAAATCTTTTGATATCATAAAAAAAGTATGATTCTAACAATGCATTTATATAAGCTTGAACCGTATGAGTACTTGGATTACCTTTTCGTTTCCCATCCTCAAGAAGCCCTTCATTGACTAGAGTGTTACCAATAGAAGAAACAGAAATATTGTTGCCTATATTATCTGCTAAAAATAGAATAATCTTTTTTAGAAGAACTGGGTCAGTAATTCTTTTTTGTCCTCTTCGATTTTCTCTCTCAAGAATATCTCTCATAATAACCGTAGAATAAATACCCTCAAGTAATACAAATGCTTTTTCTTGGTCAAGTCCTACATCAGCAATACCTGGCATTCCACCAAAACGCATATAAGCTTCAAAAAGTTCTTGAAGGTCATAATATTCCCCGTTTTTATCAACAACTTGTTTGCGCGTGCCTCCTAAAGCACTTTTTCTTTCCCTGACTTCGAAATCATGAAATATTATAAATTCCATAAATGATAGAGGTAATACCTTAATTTCTATACATCTTCCTGACAAATAAGTTGCATATTCAGAGGAAAGCATATAAGCATTAGAGCCAGTTACATAGATATCGCAATTGAAATCAACACGGAAAGAGTTAATAGCATCTTCCCAGTTTGGAACTCTTTGTACTTCATCAAAGAAAAGATACATTCTTTTGTTAGGTATAATGTGTTGTTTAACATATTCATAGAAAGATTCACTATTCATATCCTTATAGGCATGAGATTCAAAATTCATTTCAAGTATCTGGTCATCATTAATCCCGCTTTCTTTTAAATGTAGAATCATAAGCTTTAATAGACTGGATTTTCCACATCTACGAATTCCTGTTACGACTTTGACAGGCTCAGTGTCTTGAAATGCTATGATTTTATTCAAATATAAATCTCTTTTTTTGAGTTTATGACTATCAATCATTCGCTATACCTCCTTTAAGCCTAGTATAGCATAAACTTTTTAAAAACTCAACTTTATGCACTGAAATGCAGAAAGTTCTATTATTTTACAATTATTTGCATTTGATAGCAGAAACTTACAAAAATGAAGTCTTTTTGTCAATTATCTACAATAATTTGATGATTGATAGGGGTTTTGAATGTATTGAAACCTCCTCATCATCTCAATCAATCCTAAACAGAATGATTTCGAGTAGAGTTTTGAAGGAATGTGTCTAGAAATCACTAAAAAATAGGGGTAAGACACACCATGACTATAAAAATGGGGAGATTTTTAGTATAATTTGAGGGTGAAAGGAGAATTAAATATGAACCATAATGAGAAAAAAGCAATAATAAATGAAATAAAAAATGATATTCAAAAGGAAAATGAAAAAATTTATAATGAAATAGATGAAATAAAAAAAGAAAGAAATTTCAATAAGATAAATATGTTTTTGACTGTAGTTTCACTGTTAGCAAGTGTATGGATAGGATTTCAAGCAAATAATATAGCAACCACTTCTAACGAAATTAGTTCTAGACAGGAACCAATAATTGTAAATTATATTGAATCTGATGAAGATATAATATATGAAATTAAGGGGAATGAAAAAGAATATGAAGCCACTTCAAAGAAACCAGCCATTCAGCTGGTGCAAGGTTCATTGACAGAACTATATGGGATTATTTGCTATGATGAAAATATTCAAAATATAAAAGATATATCAAAAGAACAAAAAGAAAACTTAAATACTATAAAAGGGGCAACCATGCAATGGGGACCGAAAGACAATTATCAATTAGATAACAATAAAACGTATGATTATGCATTTGTTTATTTAAAGGATGGTAACGGAAACAGTTATATAAATTTAGTATATGTTGAAATGGAATATAAAGATGGTGAATTTATATGTTCAAGTCCTAAAAAAATAGATGAAATAGAACTATTACAATATAATAGTGGATATCAATACGAAAATACTATATTTAAAGAAATGATAGAAGACTATCAATATGTTTTAGACGTGTTTAAGACAGTTAGAAATAAGTGATGTTATCATTAGAAAATGCTAAAAGTTAATATCAAAACGAAGAAAACCAAGGGTTTTCTTTTTTTGTATTCAATTCAAAGAGAATTATTTTTGTATCAAATAGCATATAATAATTCTTATTTATTTAAGAAAGAAGGAATACATATGAAAAGATACGGATATGTCCGAGTATCAAGCAAGGAGCAGAATGTAGCAAGGCAGGTAGAAGCCCTGCTTTTTTATCATATTGAAGAAAATAATATCTATATAGATAAACAATCTGGAAAGGATTTCAATAGAGATGAGTACAACAAAGACTGTAAAGAGCAAGGTGTTTTACAGTCTTTTTCACACAGTATTAATAGATATCATGTTAAATTTGTTAACATCTTTAATATTTATGATTAGAAAGAAAGCTATTCTTTTAACTATGTTATACTTTTTCTGATTACTGTAGCTAATGAAAGGTATATTATGAATAATGAAAAATTAATAGAGTATTTAAGGGGAATTGTTGAAATAGAAACAAGTCATTATGGTCAATCTGAACTCATAAAAAGATTAAAAAAGGAATTGAAAACTTGAATAAACTACCTCTAAGGATTCCAAAACCTATAAAAATGGAGAATCACAGATTTCTAGATATTGTAACGAGCAAGCTCAAAAAGAACTAGAGTTTATGAATCGTATGAACATTCAAGAAAGGGATGAAAAAAGGTTTGAAAATCAATAAACGAAGTTAATTCTTTAATTGTTTTGTAGTTTTCTTTATGATGAATACATGTTAATAACAAATATAACGAACTTTTTTCATTTTTGAAATTTAACATAAATAGCACAAAAGTGCATAAAAAAAGAATTAGAATAAGGTTGTAGAAAAAATATCGATATTAAAAACTACAAAATTTAATTATAGGAGGATTATTTTAATGCAACCAAGAATTGATGAAATGGTATTAGAAGTTCAGAAATGGTTAAATAAAACATATGGTGATGATAGTAGATTTAATCGTGTTGAAGAAAATGGTAGAACAGGTTGGCCCACTATTTATGGATTAAGACGTGCTTTGCAAATTGAAATTGGTATCCAAGAAACAAGTGATAGTTTTGGCCCAACTACATATGCTAAATGTCCTAATATCAATCAAGGAGATGAAGGGAATTTAGTTTATATCGTACAAGGAGGATTATGGTGTAAAGGATATTCACCTGGAGGTTTTAATGGTTATTATGGGAATGGAACCTATGGAGCTGTTAAGGAATTAAAAGCAGATATGGGCTTTCCAACTGCTTCTGGTAATATGAACAGAGACATTATGAAAGCATTATTGGATATGAGCGCATTCGTCTGTTTAGAAGGAGGAACAGATGCTATTCGTTCTATTCAACAACAGTTAAATTATGATTATTACGATTATTATCAAATTTGTCCTTGTGATGGGTTATATAATCGTGAAATGAACAAAATGTTGATTTATGCTTTACAAAAAGAATTAGGAATTTCAAAAAGTGAGGCAACAGGTACATGGGGTCCTACTACTACAAGTTTATGTAAGGAACAATCTTTCTCGTTAGGGACACAAGACCCTATTATTAAGTTGGTTAAGTATGCTACTGTATGTAATGGTTTTGTAATTGATACATCAACTTCATATTATGATGCTGAGCTAGATAGTGCATTGGAAGATTTTGCTGATTCATTATTAATCTCTAAACCAACAAATACTATTAATTATTCAATTATCAAGTCTTTATTAAGTAGTAATGGAGACCCAGATAGAAGTGCTAAGGGGTGTGACACAGCGACACAACTCACAACGGCTCAAATTAAGACTTTAAAATCAAATGGATTTGAAATTGTGGGTAGATATTTAACAAAGGTAGAAGGTGGATTAAATAAAAATTTGACTGATGAAGAAATTAAAAGAATTTTGGATGAGGGATTACGTATCTTTCCGATTTTCCAAGAAGATGGTGGTTCAAATTCTGCCTTTAGTTATGAAAGTGGTACGAAAAATGCAGAAAATGCATATAAGGCTGCTAAAGAATTTGGTATTCCTTATGGAACAACAATATATTTTGCTGTTGATTACGACCCACAAGTAACGGAAATTGTAAATTATATCGTACCATATTTCCAAGGCGTTTGTGCAGTAATGAGCTCATATGGAAAAGCTTCATATAAAGTAGGAGCCTATGGTACAAGAAATGTTTGTAATATTCTAAAACAAGAAACTGAAGTTACAACACTATTTGTATTAGATTCTTCATATGGATTTAGTGGAAATCTAGGATTTACTATGCCAAAAGATTGGGCCTTTGACCAATTCTCTGTTGATTTGACATATGGCTCAGGTTCAGGTGCTGTTTCCGTTGATAAAGTAGCTTATTCTGGTAGAGATGATGGATTTTCCAAAGTGAATCCACAACGACAAAGTGATATTGAAAATGTATATTTTGTAATTAAAGACTTATACGAATTGGCCATGATACACACTGGACAAAACGTGAAAGAAAGTAATTTATGTGTTGCACAATATATTAGAGAAAAATCTCAATCATATCGAGGAACTCTTTGGGAGCTAACTGGAGGCAAATTAGATACAAATTATACTCAAAAAGCTGATGAAAGAGTTGACCAATCTAAAGGATATGATTTTAAAGACCCAGTTAGTGGAATGACGTATGACATTTATCATCTAATGGCTACTCTTAGTGCCGAACTATATCTTAGTGTAATACCAGGATTTGAGGATATTAATTGGGAAGTATTCGACCCATTAGTAGATGTATTTGCTGGATGGGGCGGAGATTTGACTACATTTACTGCGGAAGTTAAGAATAAAGGTGGTTCTAATTATAGAAATTGGGCAAAAAATAATATTTGCAGTAAAACAGCAGATACGACATTCCCTTATGTAGATTATATTGCTGATATCGATGCATTCAATTTGGGATATTACATGGGAAGTCAAACAAGTATTGCAGATGCATTTTATGATTATTTTATTGGTTCAAATTCTGAATTAGCGAAGAATAGAAGTGGTTTGTATGTTAAACAAGCTTATGGTGATTTTGATAGTTTTTCTGAAGCAGTTACAGTATTTCAAGAAGGAATGTTTCCAAATGTTGAGTTCATGGACCCAATGAAATATTTAAAAGAAAAACTATTAGATGGCCAAGAATTACCTGAATTAGAGTATAGATTGGCTGCTGCAGATGCATTTATAGAATATGTTATATCTGAGTTGTAAAATTTGGGCTAAACGTGAAATTTTATACGTTTAGCCTTTTTTTGAATAAATAAATTATAAGCAAAAGGATTGATAGAAAAAGTGTTATGGTAGATATTTCACAGTACAGTTTATATTGGTTTATTTTCTTTTGAATGTTTTTTTGGTATATCTTAAAATCATATTCAAATAGTTTTCTTCCCACTTGAATGTCATTTTTATTATAATTTTGTGGTTCATATAACCCTTTTTCCTCATAAATGTTTTCTTTTGTTAATGGGAAAATTAAAGTAGAGTAAATTGTAAATGTATAAGAAGTATTATTTTGGTTTTTATTTGATTCAATATAACTGGTAAAATTGTAATTTCTTTTTGCTATGTTTTTATCTAAAGCATTTTCAAAATCTTGTTGCAGTTTTTCAAATTCATCTTGATTTTCTTGGGAATATTTTCCGCTAATTGAAAATTGTGCATAAGTGTTTGCATCATGCAATGAATAATGTAATGCAGATGTTTTTAAATAAATTGTGTCTTCATAATAAATATGAGGATATTGAAATATATCACAATCACGAAATAAAATAAGCAAATCTTTTTCATTATATTGACTTCTTTGAAACTTAGCTTCATCTAATCCTCTGGCATATCCTTTTATTTGAGTGGAATGAAAAAAAGAATCATCATCTTTATTCTCAACGTATAAATCCAATCTCCAAGAGCAAAACCAAAGAAACAGAAGACTTAATATTGATGATAGTCCTAATAGAGAAATGATGATTTTTTTTAACATAAATACTCCTTTAGTAATCCATAAGATTTTTTTATGTGTTTTAGTTGTTTTAATATAAAAAGCATGATGATTTTTTTGACTATGATTTGCTAGTCTGTGAATTTTTTAACAATATGTTAAGTGTCAATATGATACCATTATGTTTTATTGTTGTCAATTATAACTCATGAAAAACTCTAATATAGTTTTATAAAGCACAAAAGTGCATTGATAATAAAATATAATTAATTTGTAAAACGTTTTACAAGGTTTATTTACTGAGTAGGGAGTATATAAAATGTATTATACATATAAAGAAATAGAACTTACTCTAGGATTATACTTTATTGCAAAACAGCACTTATACGAAATGAATATGGAAGAAAGCAGTAAAGCTAATCAAACTACTTTTATGGACCTATATAATTATTATTCATATATTGTTCATCTCGTTGATTCTTGGCTACTTCTTTTATTCCCTGATGAGATTTTATTATTAGAAATGAGAATAGATAAAGGAATGGGTTTTGATGATATATCAATTGTTTTAGGTTATGCAAATCATAGTTCTGTGCTTAGGAAATATAGACAAATAATTACGAAAATTAAATTACGAGTAAATTAGCTAGTGTAATTATTATATTCTATAACAAATAAGGAAGTTCTTTTTTTGTGTGATACATTGTTATATTATTTGAAACTTATAATGCTAGATAATAGAGTTAATTCTAGAACTGATATAAAAAATTTTAAAATATGAATTATTTAGATGAGAATATAAATTTAATTATTTCTTGATGGACTGTGTCTTTATACTAATTGAAGAAAAATATGAAACGTATTCACTGACGCAATGAAAGGAGAATTTATTTATGAAAAAAGCAATCATAAAAGTAGGTATTATATGCATCTTTATTTTAATTATATGGAATATTTTCAATGTTAATGATACTCTAACTTTTTTTCTAATAGGTAGTATGATTATTGACTATTGTTTAGGTACTTATACTGCTTTCCTACAAAAATCTACGAATTCCATCAATGGGAAATTAAGTTCAAAAGTTGGATATGCAGGTATCATGAAAAAAGTTGGAATATTAGTAATGGTGTGGATAGGATATGAAATTGATGTCAATTTTTCTTTGAATATATGTAAAAATATGATTATTGTAGGATATTTAATTAATGAAATTATAAGTATAGAAGAAAATTTATCAACCATTGGTGTAGAAAAAAATGTGGCTATAAAAAAAGTAATAGCTATTCTAGAAAATTTTATTGATGGAGATGATGAAGATGTTTAAGGGAGCTGATATTTCTAAACATAATGGAAAAATTGATTTTTCAATTATCAAAAACCAATTAGATTTTATTATTTTACGTGCTGCATACAGAGGAATAACATATAGAAAAATCTACACTGATGAAAAATTTTTTGATAACATTGAACAAATTAATGAAATGAATATTCCTGTGGGATTATACATATATTCTACTGCTGTAAATGAAAGTGAGGCTATTAAAGAAGCAGAATACTGTTTGTCGTTAGCAAAAAATTATAGGATTACTTATCCTATTATTATTGATATTGAAGATGAAACAAATCAAGGTTGTTTATCAAAACAAGAATTAACCAATATTATTAAAGCGTTTTGTGAAACAATTGAAAATAATAATTATTATGCAATGTTTTATTGTTCGAAGTATTGGTATACAACAAAACTAGATTCTCAAGCTTTAAAAAAATATGACCGTTGGATAGCTCAATGGGAAGCTAAAGAATGTGAGATAGATTGTGGTATTTGGCAGTATACATCAAAGGGCAAAATTGTAGGAATTAGTGGCAGTGTAGATTTAAATTATTCTTATAAAAACTATCCATTAATAATAAAGAATAATGAGTTAAATAAAATAAAAAATAGAACTTATGAAGTAGGAGATAAAGTATCTTTTGATAGATGTTACATTTCAAGTGATTCTGATATATCATTATCTTCTTTGTATCATAGTGGAATTATTACAAAAATAATTCCAGGAGCTAAAAATCCATATTTGATAGGTGATGGAATTTGTTGGGTACGAGAAAGTGATATTAAAAATATTTAAGAAACTAGTCAAGAATTCTCGGTTCATAGCGTAGCGATGTGCCGAGATGAATTGACTATATGTTTAAGTGTATATTTGTTATTTATACAAATATATTTAGATAATTAACAAATATAATCAAAAATATGATATACTATATGTATGAAAGATAAATATACAAAAAGAAGAACTTGCGTCTACAACATCAATTATCATATTGTCTGGTGTGTCAAATATAGAAAGGGCATACTCACAGATGACATAGCCAAGGAACTAAAAGATATTCTACAACAGACAGCACAGGATAAAGGATTCATTATTCACGAATGTGCTGTTGGAGATAGAAATCATGTTCATCTGTTTGTTTCTGCTCCACCAAAGATTGCTCCGTCCTATATAGTCAAAATGCTGAAGGGTATCAGTGGCAGAAAGCTATTCATGAATCACCCTGATATTGCCACGAAGCTATATAATGGAACAATATGGAACCATAGCTTCTATATTGAGACGATAGGCTCGACAAGCGAAGAAAATATCAGAAAATATATCAATAATCAGTAAACAGGAGGTGAAAGCATGGCGACAGCCTATAAAGCCTATAAATATAGAATCTATCCTACTGATGAACAGGCTGTCATATTTCAGAAGACTTTTGGCTGTTGCCGTTTTATCTGGAACATGATGCTTTCAGATAAGATAGATTACTACAACAAGGAAAAGAAGATGCTGAAATGCACGCCAGCACAGTATAAGAAAAAATATGATTTTCTAAGAGAGGTCGACTCTCTAGCTCTGACAAATGTTCAATTGAACCTGCAAAGTGCATTTCAGAAGTTCTTCAAGGAAAAGAAAGCAGGATTTCCTCATTTTCATAGCAAGAAGAATACAAGGAAATCCTATACAACAAACAAGGTAGGCAACAATATTGATATCAATGACAGATATATCAAGTTGCCTAAAGTTGGTCTTATCAAGATAAAAAGACATAGAGAACCATATGGTGTACTTAAGTCGGTGACAGTATCTCAGACACCAACAGGAAAGTATTTTGTATCTGTTCTTTTCGAGTACGAAAACCAAGTACAGGAAAAGAATGATACAACCAAATCTGTTGGACTGGACTTTTCCATGAAGGAACTCTATGTTGACAGTTCTGGCCGTGAGCCAAACTATCCGCATTTCTACAGAAAGATGGAAAGAAGGCTTGCCAGAGAGCAGAGAAAGCTGTCAAAGATGTATAGAAAAGGGCAATTACAGTCCAACAGATATTACAGACAGAAGATAAAGGTCAACAAATTACATGAAAAGATAGCTAATCAGAGAAAGGACTTTCTGCATAAGCTATCACGACATCTTGTGGATACATATGACTTCATTTGCATTGAAGATGTCGATATGAAATCCATGTCACAATGTCTGAACTTTGGTAAAAGCGTACATGACAATGGCTGGGGCATGTTTACCAGTATGCTGGCCTACAAATGTGAGGAAGAAGGTAAACATCTTCAGAAGATAGACAAATGGTATCCAAGTAGCCAGACATGTCATGTGTGCGGGACAGTTCATGATATTACAAAAGACCTGTCTGTCAGGGAATGGACATGCCCAGACTGTCATACACATCACAACAGAGATGT